>JALSYJ010000001.1 GCA_027071965.1 Robiginitomaculum sp.
GAACAGGCCGAAGCTGCAAGCGCCCCTGAACTTGGGCAACGCACTGATTTGCGCCATTTACCCCTTATTACCATCGACCCTGATGATGCCAGGGATTTTGATGATGCAATCCATGCCCATTTTGATACTAATCCCAAGAACCCTGATGGCTGGGTTATATGGGTGGCAATTGCCGATGTAGCCCACTTTGTGTCGCCGGGTTCGCCACTGGACAGGGGGGCAAAAAAACGCGGCAATTCGGTATATCTGCCGGATAAGGTAGTGCCGATGTTACCCGAATCCCTGTCAAATGATCTTTGTTCCTTGCGCCCGAATACTGACCGCGCCTGCATGGCGGTGCGAATGGTATTTGATGCCAAAGGTAACAAGCGCTCGCACAAATTCGTTCGTGGCCTGATGCGCTCGCAGGCCCGCCTTTCCTATGAGCAGGCGCAAGCTGCCATTGATGGCACGCCGGATGAAACCACCGGCCCGCTGCTTGACGAGGTTCTGCGCCCCCTGTGGTCGGCATATAATGCACTGCAACAGGCACGGGATAAGCGTGAGCCGCTTGATATTGAAACTGACGAACGCAAGATACGGATTGGACAAAGTGGCGAGATTCTGTCCATTCAAACCAAACAAAGACTGTCCGTTCACAGGCTGGTTGAAGAATTCATGATTAGCGCAAATGTCTGTGCGGCCCAGACTCTGGAACAAAAATCACAGCCCCTGATCTACCGGGTTCACGCGCCGCCAGAACAAGCCAAAATCTACGCTCTGGCAGATTTTTTAACCACAATCGGCTTAAAATGGAGCAAGGGACAGCGGGCCACTCCTGGGCGTTTTAATCAGCTTTTGCACAAAGTAGCCGGAACTGACATGCAATCAATGGTCAATCAAATGGTGCTCAGAACCCAGATGCGGGCAATTTATGACACCAGAAATATCGGTCATTTTGGATTGTCTTTGCAACGCTATGCTCACTTTACCTCGCCAATTCGCAGATATGCTGATCTCACCGTGCACCGGGCTCTGATCAGCGCCTGTTCATTGGGTGATGATGGTATGAATGATCATGAAAAATCAGAACTGACTGCCATTGCCGAACAAATCACCAAAACTGAACGCGCGGCCATGGCCGCAGAGCGTGATGCGGCCAGTCGCTATGTGGCGGCGCATCTGGCCGAACAAATACAGGCCGTTTTCACAGCTCATATTTCCGGAGTTACCAGATTCGGCTTGTTTTTGACTTTGGATGAAACCGGGGCAGATGGTCTGATTCCCATTCGTTCCTTAGGCGATGAATATTTCACCCATGATGAGCAGGCCCACGCTCTGATCGGTAGAAATACCGGTGACAGATACAGTCTTGGGATGGCCGTGAAGGTACGCCTGCTCGAAGCAAACCCGCTTACTGGCGGCTTGATTTTTGAGATGCTAAGCCCGCCAAAAAAAGGAACAAAACCAAAGCGTACAAAATCCGGGCACAAGCGTAACAAAAAATTCAAACGGCGGCGCAAATGATCCGAAAATTCCCAAAGGATACCGATCCGGCAGATAGCCCAAGGCAGGGTCGTGCGGTACGCCCAAAACTGTCATCAACCTTGATACTGTTGCGCCAAAGCGGCAAAGGCATTCAGTTCTTAATGGGGCGGCGCAGCATGAATCATCGCTTCATGCCGGGAAAATTCGTATTTCCCGGCGGCAGAGTGGACCGCAGCGATGCCCGCGCGCCGCTGGCTACTGATATTTGCCCCGGACTATTACAGCAAATGCAACCCCATATGCCGGGAAAAAGAGCCATCGCCGCCGCATCAGCCGCCATTCGTGAAACCTATGAGGAAACCGGCCTGAAACTGGCAAAACCTGCCACAAACATCAAAAAAACGCCCAAGAGCTTTGCTGCCTTTGCTGATAATGGTCTTGGTCTGGATCTTGGCGCTTTGTCCCTGCTGGCCCGTGCCATTACACCGCCCTATCATCCACGTCGCTTTGACACCTGGTTTTTCACGGCCGACGCGACCAACCTTATTGATGACCCCAAAGACATGGCCAGCGGCGAGCTTGAACATTTACAATGGGTAACCATGGATCAGGCGCAAGATCTTGACCTACCGATGATTACCAGAGCCGTGCTTGAGGATTTGGTGTATCAGGATAAAAACCCTAGTATTCCATATTATTTTTCCCGGCGCGGGCAACACATCAGAACATTTCTGTAGCTTTAAGTTCAGGCATTTTGGTTCAAAACACCTAAAATTTGCCCAAACATCTGTTTACCGCATTTATTCAATCGCAAAACCCGTCCTCAAGTAGCGAAGCGGTAGGACAATTAAAGACTCCTCAAGTAGCCGCTAGGCGATAGGACATTAAAACCCGTCCTCAAGTAGCGAAGCGGTAGGACAATTAAAGACTCCTCAAGTAGCCGCTAGGCGGTAGGACAATTAAAGACTCCTCAAGCAGCGAAGCGTTAGGACAACTAAGAATGCGGGGTTGAGGGGCAAATGCTTTAATCAAGCAATTGAGACTGCAGCCCCATAACATCGGCAAGGTCACGCAACCTTCTGGCCGGACTTGAGGTGAGCAACATGCCGTCTTTCTTTTCCACCCGAAGTTCAATAATGGACTTTTTAACGTGCAGGGATGTACGTGCAAGCAGGCTGGAGGTTCTACCCGACACTGCTGCAGCACAACGCAAACCGCAACCTGTGGCCGTAGCCCAGCTTCTGGTATTCTCATCCAGCAAACGCATGATCAAGGATACATTCATGGGAACTCCCGGCCCGGCATACCGACAAAAAACAGCCAATGCCAATGCGGTTCTTTCACTATGGGTTAAGCCGACAAACGGAGCAAACAAAATGAGGTCAAAGGATATCTGCGCGCGGTGATCCGGGTGCATTCTGGCGCCGATATCTGCCAAACGGCACATTGCACTTTGGATCATTTTAGTCCGGCTTTTGCCAAATGGTGGCTTGTAATGGGCAAAAACCGGAGCCATCCAGTCCTCTACAGAGCGGCCAAACTGCACAGAAGACCAGTTTTGATGAGCCAAAGCGTCCACCGAAGACAATACTGGATGATGACTGGCATCATCATCACTTAAATCATCAAACAATAAACCTTCGCGCAAGCCAAATGATGAAATCACCACCTCATCGATTTTTACCTTGCGCAATAATTCACGCAGTAGCAGTGCCGCATACGGCAAGGTGGCAGCGCGTTTGGTGGATAGACCTGGAATATTTACCAATGAATCCGGGCTTTGCCTCTCCACCAGCCGGGCCAGTATCCGCGCTTCTTTTTTGCTCATCCGGTAATTATGCAAAATGTGCAAAGGATAGCCACGCATTTCCATATGCACCAAAGCCAAAGACCGCCATGCTCCACCAACCGCATACAGGGTTTTTGGCTTCTTGCTGTCTGTGGGTGGTTTTATTTGGACCGGATCTATCTGATCGAGGATTTTCGCCACCTCGGGCCTGATGTCTGCAGCAATAAAGGATTTATCAATTCCCAGTGCCAGAGGGCCCAACCTGTAGCTTGAGCCGGTTCCTGTCTTGCCGTTTGTAATACCAACCAGTTCCAGCGAGGAACCACCAAGGTCGGCCATTAAACCATCAGCCTCAGGCTCACCGGCAATCACCCCCAGTGCTGAAAACCTTGCTTCTTGCAAGCCTGAGAGTTTTTGTACCTGCAGACCGCAGACTTTTTGAATATGATCTAAAAATTCCTGCCCGTCTTTTGCGTCACGAACCGCTGCGGTTGCAACTGCATAGACATTTGAAACATTTCTGGCTTTTAAGATGTGTATAAAGCGAATAATTGCCGAAATAGCCGAGCGAACCCCATCTGGATTCAAATAGCCGGTCTTTGACACCCCGCGCCCCAGACTTGCCGTGACCTTTTCATTAAAAATTGGGTGAAAGAACGTGTAATATGTCCTAAACACCACCAAACGTACGGAATTGGAGCCAACATCAATAACCGCCTTGTCAATCAGGTCGGGAAATTTTCCTGTACTCATATCAGGATCCAAACTCATTAAGATGCTGTTGCTGCTCATCGAGAACCTGTCGGGCCAAAGCCAGATTTATGGGGCGGGGCCCTTCCAGCGAGCGTGCATTTAATGCCTCAATCAGTTGCAGGGCGCTTTGCGATGAACGCTCCATCCGCGTCACGAGGTATTGCAATAATTTATCATTTAGAAGCAAAGAACGATCCCGGCTCAGCTTTCGTAAAATACACATCAACACCTCATCGTCAGGCTCATCAATACGCACCAGTTCCACAGCCCGCAGCCGGGATAAAAGATCACCAAGCTGCACATGCCAGGCCGAGGGGCCGCATCTTGCCACCAGTAACACCTGTGCCATCCCTGACACCGCCCGGTTCAAGAGGTGAAACAGCCCCTCCTCATCAATTGGCTCATCGGTTATGTCAATCACCGCAGCGCCGGTTATGCGCGCCGGGATTGCAGACACAGAAACCGATTTACCATCATGTTCACGCCGCCATAATTCTGCCAGATGTGATTTACCGCAACCCTTGGGGCCGACCATGATCAAGGCACCCGAAGACCAGCTTTTGCTCCGGCTCAAGGCCTGACGCGCAGCTTCGTTGCTGGGGCCGTTACAGAAACTGTCCTTGCGATATTTGCCGTCGGAAGGAGTAAGATTAAACCAGAGTTGCGTGCCCATGGCCTGCCTCTAATGCAATTGTGCCACCGGGCCAAGATCCGTACTTACAAAACTGACACCCTCTTGTGCCAATTGTGAAGCCAACTGCTTTGCTGTTCCGACATAATTTATGGTCATCAGAGCTCCATCTGCGGATAAGGCCTCCAGTCTTGCTTCTCGTACCAGCGAAGAGCTTGCCAGTATTTCTCGCAAACGAACCCATTCACTCAAGTTCGAATATCTTACCATTAAACGAATACCGGTAACCGTATCGGCGCGCACTACGGATCGCAATTTCCAGTCTCTTTGCAATCTTGAGATAATCTGCTGCCGGGCATTCTCCGCAGCACTGCGCAAGGCCACCGCCCCGGATCCGGCCCAGGAGCCATCAGCATAAATCCGCATTTGGCGCAATACGGGCCGGCCCTGATCATTCCAGTTAAAAGTATTTAATTTTACCTGAATTTGTCCCGGCCCGTCCACATAGGCAATGGCCACTAAAACCCGCTTTACATCATAACGTGCCGCCAAAGCCGCCAAAGCCGTAGTATCAAGCCGCAAAGCCTGTTCCGTACTTAAAGAAGCCTGATCGCCCAAATCACCCAATGGCAGGGTCAATGGTGTTAAATCATTTTCAGGCGTGCCATTTCTCCATACCCGCCAGAACGGGTTTTCCTGCCACAATAATGTGTCTTGCGCCCCGACCCAGACCGGAACAATCAGCGCCGGTGCCGTTTGGGTTTCCACAAAGGGTAAATTATTGGCATTCAAAAAATCCCGAACCAGATTCCAGTCAAATGAAACCTGCAAAACTCCAAGATAACGCCGGGTACTGCGCTGTTCGTTGCTTATTTGAATTCCTGCCACCAATTGCGAGGCCGTATCCGCATCAATTGCACGCCAGTTAACTGCCAGTCGATCTTCCAACAGTGTCAGCCGATCCACCATTATGTTGGCTGCCTGTTCGGTACCGCTTCGAATCGCATTGCGCCTTGCCTCGGCCAGGCTTTCTGCGGATCCATCAATTTTTACGTTGGAGACGGTAAAAACATCGGCAATAGCAATTGCCGGTAAAATCAGGATTAAACTGGCCGCAATGAATATATTTCGTAGAACTGTCATAAAGATATATGCCCCAATTCGTGAATGCCGGTTCAGTATACAGACCCATCTTGCAAGTTGAACCGTAAATTTTGGCAAAAGTCGAGTGGTGCGGCTTGTGTTCACTATCAAAGTACGGCTATTTGCGGTGCAGAAAATGGATTCACACCCCTTACCCAATATGGACCATCATGGCTAAAACAAAAGAAAATCAGCTCAACTATGCTACAGCCGGGGTGGATATTGATGCAGGAGCTGATCTGGTCGATCGCATCAAGCCACTGGCAGCTTCCACTGCCCGCGCTGGTGCTGATACCGGACTTGGCGGATTTGGCGGCGCTTTTGACTTAAAACAGGCGGGGTTTAAGGATCCGGTTCTGGTATCGGGAACTGATGGTGTCGGCACCAAATTAAAACTGGCATGTGAAGTTGATCTGCATGAAACCGTGGGCATTGATCTGGTTGCCATGTGCGTAAATGACATATTGGCCCAAGGTGCAGAGCCGCTTTTTTTCCTTG
>JALSYJ010000002.1 GCA_027071965.1 Robiginitomaculum sp.
TTTGGAGCCAAAAACCAAAACCATTGATCCTGAATTATTTATGGAATCCCTGTTCAGGCTTTCTGATCTGGAAGTCCGTATACCCTTGAACTTAAACGTGTTGGACAAGGATGGCAGGCCGGCTGTTCGTTCCTTGCGCGAGGCATTGCTGGGATGGCTAGACCACCAAAGAGAAGTATTGCTCAGAAGCAGTAAATGGCGGCTGGAAAAAATTGAGCGCAGGCTGGATACGCTGGCCGGTTATTTGATTGCGTTTTTGAATCTGGATGAAGTAATTCGTATCATTCGTGAAGAAGATCATCCAAAGACACAATTGATGACTAGTTTCTCGCTGAATGAGGCGCAGGCTGAAGCCATTTTGAATATGCGGCTTCGCTCCTTGCGAAAACTTGAGGAAATGGAAATCCGTGTAGAAGACCAGCAACTTCGCGAAGAACAATCAGCACTTGAGGAATTGCTGAAATCCGATGAACAGCAGTGGAAAAAAATAACTGCTGATCTGCGGTCGGTTAAAAAACTACTTGCAGATGCCGATGACAATGATGCCAGAAGAACCCTTATATCCGAGGCACCATTGGCCTCGGCCGAGGATGTGTTAGAGGCGCTGGTGGTAAAAGAGCCGATAACAGTGGTGTTGTCTGAACGGGGTTGGATCAGGGCGCTAAAAGGAAAAAACATAGATGTGTCCGGGGTGAAGTTCAAAGAGGGCGACCGGGCTGCCTTTGCAGTTTCTGCGGACACTACTGACAAGCTGGTTCTGTTTGCCAGCAATGGAAAATTTTACACTCTTGGCTGTGATAAATTGCCTGGCGGGCGCGGGCAGGGCGAGCCAATCCGCCTGATGATTGATATGGAAGAGCATCACGTAACCATAGCCATGTTCATTGCCGATCCGGACAGAAAACTGCTGGTTGCTTCATCAGCAGGTTATGGGTTTGTGGTGCACGAGAAGAATGTCATGGCGATGACCAAAGGCGGCAGGCAGGTTCTGAATGTTTCAGGTTCGGTCGAGGCTTGTGTGTGTACTCCGGTGCAGGGCGATCATGTAGCGGTAATTGGTGAAAACAGAAAAGTTCTGATTTATCCGCTGGACGAGTTAAATGAAATGAACCGGGGCAAAGGTACAAAACTGCAATCATATAAGGATGGCGGGCTGGCAGATGCTATTGTGTTTGATGGTGATGAGGGGCTGTTCTGGACATCATCAAGCGGGCGCCGCAGTGCCTATCAAGACTGGAGGCTGTGGCTGGGAAAACGGGCGCAGGCCGGTCGCATTGCTCAACGGGGGTTTCCGGCTTCCACACGATTTTCAGAACCATTTGGCCGGGCATAGAGAGTGTGATCAAAATTCAATTATTTGGGGATGAAATTCTGCAAATAGTTTGCTAGATATAGATTTAAGAATTTTAAGAACAGGAGTAAAGAATGTTAATTACATTGGGCATTATTGTTGTCATCGGCCTGTATCTGGTAACTATTTACAACCGGCTGGTTGCTATGCGCCAAACCTGTAATCAGGCATGGTCGGATATAGATGTACAGCTAAAGCAGCGTTATGATCTTATCCCCAATCTGGTGGAAACAGTAAAGGGTTATGCCAAGCACGAAAAAGAAACCCTGCAGGCGGTAATAGATGCGCGCAATACGGCCATGAGCGCAGGCAATGTAGCAGATCAGGCTGCTGCGGAGAATATGCTAACCGGTGCCTTAAAAAGCCTGTTTGCCTTGTCAGAAGCTTACCCTGACTTGAAAGCCAATACCAATTTTTTACAATTGCAGTCCGAGCTTTCTGATATTGAGAATAAAATTGCTGCCGCCAGACGGTTTTTCAATAATTCCGTCGCCGAGTATAATACCGGACAGGAGCAGTTTCCTGCTGTTCTTCTGGCTAAAAGGTTTGGCTTTAGTATTCAGGAGTTTTTTGAGGTGGCTGCTTCTGAGCGCGATGCCGTTAATTCCTCGCCCAAGGTTAGTTTTTAAGAGGCTTGCGGAATGGCGGCCTATGGCCTGCAAACACAGATATGGAACAATAACCTAAAATCCATAATTTTATTGTGTGGGTTTCCGGTATTGCTTGGTGCCTTGCTGTTTGCCTTTTCCTTGTTGATGCAATCCATGTCAGGTCAACATAGGGATCTGCAATCTGCCTTGTTTGCGGCAACTACATCCTTGCCATCTATTTTACCTATAGCTCTGTTTGGCGCAGCCATTTGGTTTGCGATTGCCTTTTTTGCCCATCAGCGCATGATTGATGCTTCCACCGGGGCCAGAAAAATTGAGCGTAAAGATAATCCCAAGCTTTATAATATGCTGGAAAACTTGTGTATTTCCAGAGGCATGCCGATACCAGCGCTTCGCATTATCGACACTCCTGTATTAAATGCCTATGCCAGCGGTATTCGTGAAAACTCCATGTCAGTTACTTTGACCAGCGGATTGATCGGGCGTTTGGAGGATGAAGAAATAGAGGCAGTCATCGCCCATGAATTAACCCATATTCGTAACAAGGATGTACGGCTTTTGGTGGTGGCGATTATTTTTGTAGGTATTTTTTCTTTTGTAGGTGAAATTGTATTTCGGGGCATGTTTCGGGTAAATATGGTGCGCAGCAAAAGTTTCCGCCGCTCTGGAGGCGGTAATTCCGGGGCATTGATTTTAATAGCCTTTCTTATTGTTGGCATTACATGGCTGTTATCAGTTTTGATCAGATTCTCACTTTCAAGGCGCAGGGAGTTTCTGGCCGATGCTGGAGCTGTGGAATTAACACGTAACCCCGATGCGATGATACGGGCCTTGCAAAAAATATCGTCAAATTCAAAACTGCAAGCACCACCGGATGTACAGCAAATGTGCATTGAAAATGCTGCAACAGGTGGTTTTGCAGGTCTGTTTGCCACTCACCCGCCAATAGAAAAACGCATAACAGCATTAGTGATGATGGGTGGCCGTGTAGAGGCTAAGCGCACCGGGCCGTGGGGATAGTTGCACATTTGCCGGTTTTGATATTGGTGTCCATTAAGTCTTCGGTGAGTATTTTAGCATCAAATTAAAAATTGATTCTTTTACACTTTAGAGGAAGTGCTTACCTGCGCTGGTTCCCATGGTTGAATTTTCCGAAGATTTCTTTTCTGCTGCTCCTGAAAATGCCAAGCGTGAAGCCAGGGACAGTATTGGCGGAATGCAGATCAGAGCCATAAAGGGGCAGGGGGCTTCGGGGAAACAGCGCAAAATATTGTCTATCCTAAAACGCGCAATGAGCGCCCACGCACAAGATCGCACCAAAGAGGCGATACAACTTGCTTTGCGGGCGCTGGATATAGATGAAAATTCTGCTGTAGCTAATCATGTACTGGCGGTGTCGGTGGAAAAAATGGGTCATTTGTCAAAGGCGCTCAGTTTTTATCAGCGGGCATGGGAGCTTGATCCGACCGATGCCGATATTTATCAAAACCTGTCATTGGTGGCATGGAAGCTTGATATGTTGCCTGCTGCCGAGAAATTTTTGCGGCTGTTTTTGGAGATGAAACCCGGTAATGTTGATGGCATCATCAATTTGTCCGGAGTGCTGCGCGATGACGGACGATTTGGCGATGCAATCGAATTATTGCGTACGGCCTTATTTACCAATGAGCAGGAACCAAATTTGTGGAATGCGCTGGGCACGGTATTGCTGGAACAGGGTAATCCGGATCAGGCTATTACTTTTTATGAAGAGGCCCTGCGTCTTAATCCGGAGTTTTCCAGAGGCTGGCATAATATGGCCTATGCGGCAGGATTGATTGGGGACAGGCAAAGAGCAATTGCAGCCGGGCGTAAGGCTTTGGAAAAACCGGCTTCCGCCGAAGACCGTGAGACCATGCGCTATGGTTTGGGGGTCGGATTATTATCGGTGGGAGAGATCGAAGAAGGCTGGCAGGAATATGCAGCGCGTCTGCACCCTGATTATGAAAATTCCATGCTGTTTGTTATGGATTCTGCGCAAATACCTGTTGGCGGTGACGTGCAGGGCAAAACTATATTACTGGTGGGCGAGCAGGGGCTTGGTGATGAAGTTATGTTCCTGAACGCCTGTAGCGACCTGCAAAAAGCTATCGGCCCGAATGGTAAATTAAAAATCGCGGTGGAGCGCCGGCTGGTGCCGCTGGTTTCACGTTCATTTGCAAATGCTGAAGTGGGGGGACATAAAACCGCCAGTGCCGAGGGACGAAAATTTCGAGTGGTGGAATGGAAAAATGAAACCGGCAATAATGATGGCTGGATACCAATGGCACAATTAGGGGCAATGTATCGCAATTCCCTGCTTGAGTTTCCAAAGACTAAAAGCTTTTTGACACCAGATAAGTTGCTGGTTAGCAAGTATAGGAAACAATTGGATAGCTTACCTGACGGCCCCAAGATCGGTGTGTCATGGAAGTCTTTGCTGATGAATGTCAGTCGTTCAAAATATTATAGTTCGTTCGAATCATGGAAACAGGTCTTTCAGATGCCAGGCGCAGTGTTTGTAAATATGCAATATGGTGAGTGTGCTGATGAAATATCCCAAATTCAGGATGAACTTGGTGTGATAATCCACCAGATTGATGGTCTTGACCTAAAAGACGATCTGGATGGTGTGGCTGCAGCATGTTGCGCACTGGATGTCATGATTGGCCCGATGAATGCCACCACCAATCTGGGCGCGGCCTGTGGTGCTGATATATGGTTTCTTACGACTGCTGAGGCATGGCCGCTATTGGGGCACAAAACTTCCAATCCATGGTATCCGAACGCAAAAGTGTTTACGACACCAACCTTGTCCGGTTGGGGTGCGACCATGGGGCAAGTGGCGGCACAGCTGGGCAATATGGTTCAGAGCAAGTCAAAGGCTGCCTAATTAACAGATTCTGGCCTTAGGTTTTCAAGCTCCATTTCGATCATCAATTCAATCATTTGCCTAAAATCAACCTTGGGGTTCCAGCCGGTCAAGCGGCGCAGGCGGCTGGTATCACCAACAAGTGGCTGCACAAGGGACGTTTTTTGTTGCTGATCTGGCTCTTCAGTTACATAGTCACGCCATTCAAGGCCAACGGTTTCAAAGGCTTGTCGCGCAAAGTCCTGAACCGAACGCAATTTACCGCTGGCTATAACCAGATCATCCGGTTCATCCATTTGCAACATTAGATGCATGGCGCGCACGACATCTGCGGCAAAGCTCCAGTCCACTTGCGCAGATAGATTGTGTAATATCAGTTCTGATTGTTGGCCGCGTAAGATTCTTACTACTGATTGCACAATTTTACGGCTAAGAAAGTCCGGCTTGCGCCGCCAGCTTTCATGATTGAACAGGTAGCCGCTTACGGCAAACAAGTTTTGGTTCTTGCGAGCATTCTGGCATAATCTGACCCCTTGCAGCTTGGTGTGACCGTAAACCCCTTGTGGTGCAAAAGGACTGGTTTCAGATATGGGGCCATCAATAGATTTTGCCGCAAACAAATGCGAGCTGGCCGCATAAAAAATTCGTGCAGATGGCGCATGTTTCTCCATTGCAGTTAAGAAATTTTGCAAGGATACAACATGAACTTCATGTGACAACTCTTTTATATATTTGATATTTTGCCCTGGATCATCAGAGCTATGATGCACTGCTGCCAGGAAGTAAATATGATCGGGACGGGTGTTGCTGATCAAGCTGGCGACCGCATCTGGATCAGTTATATCAATGGCAGGAAGGAGTGACCCTTTTGGATCAATGATTTTAGTGCGGCTAATTCCCCATATTTCATGATCGCATGCGCGTAGATGCTGCCCCAAAAACCAACCATCTTGTCCATTTGCGCCAATAATCAAGGATTTGGTCACGAAGTTCTCCCAATTACTTCAATGTCGGGCAGTGGAAATATGAACTGCACTCCCGCATCAAGATAATTTTGCGCGCGCTTCAGTATATTATCGCGAAAATGCCATGGCAGCACCAGAAAATAATCAGGATTTTCATCCATGATACCGGCTTCTGGTCGAATCGGAAGATCAGTTCCCGGTGTTCTGTGACCGAATTTTTCAGGGTTAACCTCAACAACCCCTGCAACCAGTTCAGGCCCAATACCATAATGTTGTAACAATACATTGCCCTTGGTTGAAGCTCCATACACCCAGACGGTTTTGCCTTTGGCGCGTAATTCTTCCAGCAAGGATATGGTCTCGTCTTGCAAGTGCTTAACCCGTTTGGCAAATTCCTCGTAAGGGGTGTTTGTATCAAGGGCCAGTTCTGTTTCTTGTTCCTGTAATTCAAGAATAG
>JALSYJ010000003.1 GCA_027071965.1 Robiginitomaculum sp.
ATATTGTCGGGGTATGGAGAGGCGGTGCGCCAATTGGTATTGCTGTGCAAGAGGCGCTGGAGTTTTGTGGTATTGCCTCTGATCATATTGCCATTCGCACCTCGTCCTATCACGGTATTGGAGAACAAGATGCGCATGTGCGGGTGCATGGCCTGCATTATCTTATTGAAAACGTGAATGCTGATGACAGCCTGCTGATTATTGATGACGTATTTGACAGTGGACGTTCAATTGCAGCCATTATCCGGGAGATGCAGACTTTGAGCCGCCTTAACATGCCCAAGGATTTGCGGGTTGGAACTGTCTATTACAAGCCGACCAAGAATATGACTGACCGGGTGCCGGACTTTTATTGTCATGAAACCGATAAATGGCTGGTTTTTCCGCATGAACTTGATGGCCTGTCAGAAGCAGAAGTTCGGGATAATAAAGGATTGCCCGAAGGATTGATGCAAATCCGAAAGGAATATCTAGCTACAAAAGAGCAGCTTGCTAAATAATTTTACTTTTGCGTAGAGCCGCAATTTCAAATTCGCTTAAATTTAATTTTTCCGCCAGTATGTCCGCCGTGTGCGCGCCTAGTGCCGGAGGGGCTGTGTCCTGAATGACCGGAGTTTTGGAAAAAACAATCGGAGATGCCGGGGTTTTTACGGGCTGGCTTAAATCTGCTCTGGGCTGAGACAATGTCATATTGCGAGCCTTTGCCTGTGCCATGGTGAAAGCTTGTGGTATGGACTGAATTGGTGCTGCCGGCACGCCAATGGCAGACAGCCCCTCTATCCAGCAGTCGGCAGGCCGTGAAGATAGAACCGGCTCCAGACACGCCCGTAATGCTTCACGGTTTTCCAATCGGTCGGCATTAGTGTAAAATCGGCTGTCAGTGCTTAATTCATCACGGCCTGCAAATTCGCAGAATCTTGCAAATTGCCGGTCGTTACCGATGGCAAGCACAAATGAAACATCGCTGGCCTGATATACTCCATAAGGAGTAAGGCTCGGATGCGATGAGCCGGTGGCCAGCGGTTCTTTGCCACTTTGCATCCATGAGGTGGCCTGATTTATCAATGCCGCCATCTGGCAATCGAGCAGGGCCAGATCAATATGCTGCCCCTGTCCGGTTTTGCTGGCGTGCAACAAAGCAGCCAGAATTGCGCTTGAGGCGTAAAACCCGGTAATAAGATCGCTAATGGCAATGCCGGTGCGCATAGGTTCTGCATTTTTCTCATTTGCAGCCGGGCCATTGATCGACATCATGCCGCTTAAGGCCTGAATGGCATAGTCATAGCCGGGTTGTTCCTTCATCGGGCCGCTTAGGCCAAACCCGGTAATGGAGCAGAAAACCAGTTCCGGATTTAGTTTTGACAAGGAACAATAATCAAGCCCCATGGTTTTTAGGGCTCCCGCCTTGAAATTTTCCACCACAATATGGGATTTTACGGCTAATTTTTGCACCAGACCCTGTCCATCTTTGGATTTTAGGTCGATGCAAATGGATTTTTTGCCACGGTTGGTCGCCATGAAATAGGTGGCATCAGAGCGTTGGCCCTTATTGTCCGTGTAAAATGGAGGGCCCCAATTGCGGGTATCATCGCCAGTGCCGGGGCGCTCAACTTTTATAACTTCCGCGCCCAGATCGGCTAATAACTGGGTTGCCCACGGCCCGGCAAGCACTCTGCTAAGATCAAGTACGACAATTCCG
This sequence comes from Robiginitomaculum sp., assembly GCA_027071965.1. Classification (GTDB taxonomy): domain Bacteria; phylum Pseudomonadota; class Alphaproteobacteria; order Caulobacterales; family Maricaulaceae; genus Robiginitomaculum_B. The sequence goes on from JALSYJ010000003.1 coordinate 1,700, forward strand.
GCCAGCGGCGCGGCAGCTTTTTCGTTGGATGTTTTGCCTTGATCGCTCATAATTGCCTTGGACTGTTCGGGCTAAAAGAACGCTTGTAACCCGGTAATCGCCCGCCCCAGAATTAGTGCATGAATATCATGGGTGCCTTCATAGGTATTGACGGTCTCCAGATTCATCGAATGACGCATCACATGGTATTCGTCGCTAATACCATTGCCGCCGTGAATATCGCGGGCAATACGGGCAATGTCCAGAGCCTTGCCGCAATTGTTGCGCTTTAGCATGGAGATAGCTTCGGGAACGTGTGCGCCATCATCAATCATCCGGCCCAATTGCAATGCCCCTTGCAGGCCCAGAGCTATTTCTGTTTGCATGTCTGCCAGTTTTTTTTGTACTAATTGGGTCTGGGCGATTGGTTTGCCAAACACAATGCGATCCATTGCATAGTCTTTGGCTGCCATGAAGCAGAATTCCGCAGCACCCATTGCCCCCCAGGCAATTCCGTAACGGGCCTTGTTGAGACAGGAAAACGGGCCGCGCAACCCCTTGATGTCGGGGAAAATATGACTATCAGGCACAAAAACATCGTCCATGGCCAATTCGCCGGTGCATGAAGCCCGCAAAGACAATTTGCCTTCAATTTTTGGTGCGCTTAAACCCTTGGTCGGGCATTCAATGGCAAATCCGCGTATTACACCGTCAAGCTTGGCCCATACCACAGCAATGTCGGCCATAGGGGCATTGCTGATCCACATTTTGGAGCCGTTTAGGATATACCCGCCGGCAACTTTGTTGGCCGTAGTGCGCATGGCCCCGGGATCAGATCCGCCATCAGCTTCGGTCAGGCCGAAACAGCCTACTGCCTCGCCGCTGGCCAGCTTCGGCAGCCATTTGCGCTTAACCTCCTCGCTGGCAAATTCATGTATCGGGTACATGACAAGGGAGCTTTGCACAGAAAGAGTAGAGCGGTAACCAGAGTCCACTTTTTCCATCTCGCGGGCAATCAGGCCATAACAGACATGGTTCAGGTTTGCACAGCCATATTCTTCGGAAAGGGTCGAGCCTAAAAAGCCCATTGCCCCCATTTCTCCTAAAATTTCAGGGTCAAAACGCTCCTCGCGATAAGCGGTTAATATTCTGGGCATCAATTTATCCTGGGCAAAGGCCCGGGCGCTTTCTGCAACCATGCGCTCTTCCTCGGTCAATTGGTTGTGCAGGTCCAGCGGGTCTTGCCAGTTAAAGGTTTTGGTTTCGCTCATTAGTCTACTCACTTGCAAATGGAACAGAACGTTCGCAAATCAGTATCGCGCTTTGCAACCAGTTCCTAGGGTCAGGTTGCATTAATTTTATGGAATTTTGTTTTTAAGTAGGACAGATAAAGTTTTAAGGGGTGTCAGGAATGATCAATTTCCACGGCATTATTGACAGCTTCTATTATAGCATTAATTCCTGCATGTGCCTCTGCTTGCGAAGCATAAGCGTTTGAATGCATTATAGCTCCCCCATTTTTCGCCTTTAGGCTGAAATGCCATTTGCCGACAGTGTTCTTTCTGGGAGTCGTAAAGTTCTTCTTGCATAATATATTTTTCTTAACGGAGCGAATGCCTTTTTTGGCACTTGCTTTGGCTTTGTATTTTTCTGATTTACCGATTACTTCTCCGGCATCGGAGCTAAGGATAAAGAAATACTGTTTGGTTGCTGTTTGCCTTAAATCAAACCTGCCGGGCATGTGAATAACCTCCCTCGCCCCATTGATGGTTCGGGTTTTTACTGTAAATCTGGTCAGGTTAGCAAGCAAAACACAAGAAAAAGTGCTCTTTATTGCATTTTGATCAAAGGTTTTGCTTTACTTGTTTTTTACAATCGCTTTAGCAAGGGCAGCAAAATTGCCAAGTAGAGCAATTTAAAGAATTACGTTTACCCACTGTCTTGATTGTGGCACAGTTAAACTTGAGACAAATGACTATAATCAGGTGACTGATGTCAGTATTTATGAAGCTTGTTATTGGATTGGCGCTGTTCCTTGTTCTGGGGTGGTTCGGTATCCATTCAGGTATAAGTATTGGCTGGCCGGGTGGCTCTGGTCTGGCGACGGTTACGCAGAAACTGCAAGGCAATGCCAATTCGGCTCTCGTTAAAAATGGCCTGCACAGTCTTGAGGTCAAGATGCATGGGCAAGTGGCCATGTTAAGTGGAAAGGTATCTTCAGAAGATGCCAGGAATATGGCTGCTACAATTGTCTTAAGGAGTACCGGCTCCGGTGGCTGGTTAAAAGGCGGTGTAACTGGCGTCAATCTGGATGATCTGCAGATTGTACCTCCGGTGAACAATCCGTACTGGAATGTGGCGATGGATGATGGCGGACATCTGGTTTTATCCGGCTATATTGATAGTGAACAGGCCCGCGATAAATTACTTGCTGCAGCCATAAAGGTCTTTGGCGATGATACAGAAGATACCATGAAAGTTGTGCCGGGTACCTTTCAAGGGGTTTTGCCGCAAATGCTTACCCTGTTGCCAGCCATGGCCAAACTGCAGAACCCGGTGCTGACGCTTGATAACAACGGGTTTGTCTTGCGTGGACTGGCTGCCAGCAGGCAAGACGCAGAACAGCTAAAGGGCAGTCTGGCCGAAACGGGAGGGGCGTTTTCAATGGATATGGTGATTTCATATCCGCCGCCACCACCCAATAAATTTGGTGTAGTTGTCGAGAACGGCCCCATTGCGGACATTGAACAATGTCGCAAGCTGTTTGGGCAATCCCTATCCAAAAATCAGATTTTGTTTAATCGGGGAAAAGCTGATATTGGCTCAGACAGTTATGAGTTTTTGAACTTTTTAACTGATCTTGCCAAGCAATGCGGTGATTTCACCCTACTCGTTGAGGGCCATACTGATGCGATAGGTGAGCCACAATTTAATAATTATCTTTCAAAACAGCGGGCGCAGGCGGTAAGAACATATATGGTGGAGCGAGGAGTAAGAGCTGATCGCATATCCTCTGTCGGTTTTGGATCTGAAAAACCAATATGCACAGAGCGCAGCCGTTCATGTCATGCGCGTAACCGCAGAATTGAAATTACCGTGGAGCTATAAGGATAAATACCATGGCATGGCTTGTTATACAGATGTGGTTGTGGCTGGCGCTGGCAGCATTGCTGGGGTTGATCGTCGGGATATGGATATGCACCAGAAAGGAAACTCTCCCTGCCGATGATCTGGATATTGAAGTGGCTCATCTTCGTGCAAGATGCGAGGAAATTGATGCTGAAAAAATCCGCCTTCGGGCCAGAGTTGCAGAACTGGAAGCCGAATTATCAGATCAAATGGCGGCCCACAGGCAAGCTTCTGCAAGCGTTGAAAATGCTCAAGAAGAAGTTTCCGGGCAAACAGATACGGATGATTTTTCAAAGATCAAAGGTATCGGGCCGATGATCGAGAGCAAGCTGCGTGCGTTGGGAGTGCGCTCGTTTTTGGAAATCAGCAATTGGACCGACGAGCAGGTTCAGGGGATTGATGAAAAATTACGTCTTAAGGGACGTATTTTGCGCGATAACTGGCGTGAACAGGCCAGAATTTTAAGCGAAAACGGCGATGATTAAGTCATGATAGGTTATCTGGAGCATCGGGCTGCTGGTCAGGATGGGCGTCCATAAAGGCCGGAAGCTGGGCGCAATGCTCATCTATCTGGCAAATAAGCGGAAACGGACTTAAATCAAACTCAAATCTTCTGGCTGCATATATTTGCGGGATCAGATAGCACTCGACAAGACCATGAGCCGACCCAAAGCAAAATCCCGGATCCCTGTTTTTATCGGAAAACAGCATGCTTTCCAGTGCTTCAAATCCCTGCTGTATCCATTTATGAATCCAGGGTAATGGCGGCCCGTCCTCGCCGGTGATGGCTTTTACCTCGTTTAGTATGCGCAAATTGTTGATAGGATGAATGTCGCAGCCGATAATCATTGCCATTGCCCGGACTTTGGCTCTGTCCACGGGATTTTTTGGCAGCAAAGGCGGGTGCGGCCACATTTCCTCGATATATTCTAAAATGGCCGGAGACTGGGTTAATGGCACGCCATCAACCAGCATGGTTGGGGCCAGCCCTTGCGGGTTTGCATGGAGATATTGCGTAGATTTATGCTCGCTCTTTAGCAGATTAAGCGGCCTGTATGTCCACTCTATACCCTTCAGATTTAAGGCTATTCGCACCCGGTGCGAGGTGCCGCTACGGTAGTAATTCCACAATTCAATCACGGAGCTGCTCATAATTAGTTGCAATTGTTACTATTATCAGTCATAAAATCGTCTGGAAGTTGACCTGAACATTCAGGTTTTTGCAATAGGAAGCTGTTAAATGGTTGATTTATTTGAGAACCCCTTAGGAACCCGTGGATTTGGTTTTGTTGAGTTTACTTCTGATGAATCGGAAAAACTGGCGCTTTTGTTTGAAATGATGGGTTTTACAGCCGTCTCAAAGCACAAAACAAGGGATGTGATTCGCTACAAACAAGGCAATGCAAACTTTTTGCTTAACCGTGAGATAAAAGGCCAAGCCAAAGCTTTTAGGGATTTGCAT
>JALSYJ010000004.1 GCA_027071965.1 Robiginitomaculum sp.
AGCAATATTCTTTGATTCACCTTTTCGGTTTTTGTATTCAACATTGTTTTCTTTTAATGCACGGTCACCAATAATAATTCTGTGTGGAATACCAATGAGTTCAAGGTCTGCAAACATAACCCCGGGGCGAAGGTTACGGTCATCCAGAACCACTTCAATACCTGACTGTAAGCATTTTTGATAAATCTCATCGGCATGCCTGGCAACATCAGCCGATTTTTCGGCATTAATCGGTGCAATCGCCAGTTTAAAGGGGCTTAAGGCATCGCTCCAGATAATGCCCTTATCATCATGGTTTTGTTCAATAGCTGCTGCAACAATTCGTGTCAGTCCAATACCATAGCAACCCATTACCATGGCTGAAGGCTTGCCGTTTTGATCCAAAACGGTTGCCGACATTTTTTCACTATAGGTTGTACCCAGTTGGAATATATGGCCAACCTCAATTCCCCGGACAATTTTTAATTTACCCTTGCCATCCGGACTCGGGTCGCCGGCAACAACATTGCGGATATCAACCGGGATTGGGCTGAGTACATCAACATCCCAATTAACACCTTGATAATGGTAGTCATCTTCATTTGCGCCACAAATAAAATCATTTACCGCAAGTGTTGCATAGTCGGCATAGACTGGAATATGCAAAGCAACGGGACCGATTGAACCGGGTGAGCAGTTCAGCTTTTGCCTGATTTCATCATCACTGGCAAATTCAAGAGGGGATAATACATGAGGCAGTTTTTCTGCCTTGATTTCATTAAGCTCATGGTCACCACGAAGCAGCAGTGCAATGAGTGGATGATCCTCATCGCCGCGAACAATCAGGGTCTTGATTATTTTGTTTTTTTCAGCAGAGAGGAATTTTGCAACCTCCTCAATACTTTTTTGTCCCGGAGTGTGGATTTTTTCCTTGCTCATTTTACCCACGGGAGCCTTGGCTACCGGCAGAGTAGGGGCAAGCTCGATATTGGCGGCATAGTCGCTTTCGCTGGAAACCGCAATGGCATCTTCACCACTGGATGCCAAAACATGAAATTCATGGGAGCCGCTGCCGCCAATGCTGCCGGTATCCGCTTCTACCGGGCGATATTCCAAACCAAGACGGTCGAAGATGCGACAATAAGCGTTATACATGGCGTCATAGGTTTCTTGCAGCGATGCCTGGTCAATATGGAAAGAATAGGCATCTTTCATAATAAATTCACGCGAACGCATCACACCAAAACGAGGACGTCGTTCATCTCGGAATTTGGTCTGTATCTGGTAATAACAGGCAGGTAAATGCTTGTAGGATTTCAGCTCGCGACGCGCATAGTCTGTGATCATTTCTTCATGGGTAGGACCAAAGCAAAAATCATTCTGGTGGCGGTCTTTAAAGCGTAGCAGCTCAGCACCATATTTTTCCCAGCGACCTGATTCTTTCCACAGTTCTGCAGGTTGGGCACAGGTCATGAGTAATTCGGCTGCACCTGCGTTTTGCATTTCTTCGCGGATAATATTTTCCACTTTGCGTAATATACGCAATCCTATTGGTG
>JALSYJ010000005.1 GCA_027071965.1 Robiginitomaculum sp.
GGGTGAAACATGATCCTTCTGCCGTGTCCATGTCTGCGGAAAAATCCGGCAATGGCTATCGGCTAAATGGACAAAAATCATATGTATTTGAGGGATTGCAAGCTGATGGCCTGTTGGTTCTGGCCCGCACCGGCGGGCAGGCAAAAGACGTTGATGGTTTAAGCCTGTTTATGCTGGATGCCAATAATGTAAATGGCATAGTTTCGGAGCAGATCAAATTGCTGGATTCGCGCAATTACGCCAATGTCAGTTTTGACAATGTAGAAGTTTCCGGTGGCGATTTGATTGGCGAAGAGGGGGCTGGTCTATCCATGCTTGAGCCAGCACTAAATGCCGGGCGCATTGGCTTGTCAGCGGAAATGCTTGGTGCGTCTCTGGCCTGTTTTGAAACCAGCATTGCATATTTGAAAGAGCGCAAGCAATTCGGGCAGATCATCGGCTCATTTCAAGGCTTGCAGCACCGTGCAGCTCATTTGTACTCGGAGCTGGAACTGGTGCGCTCGGCAGTATTAAAGGCGGCGCAGGATTTTGAGAATGCTCCTGAACATGCGGCGATGATTGCCTCTTTGGCCAAGGCCAAATCTGGTGAGGTTGCGATTTTGGCAGCCAATGAAGGTGTGCAGATGCTGGGCGGTATTGGCATGACGGACGAGCTGGACATGGGACTTTATATGAAGCGCATCCGCGCTGCACAGGAATTGCTGGGTGATGCATGGTTTCACTCAAACCGGTTTGCCAGATTCAGGGGGTTTTGAACATGGACTTGGGAATAAGTAAAAAAGTAGAACCTTTGATACAAAAGGTGCGCCATATGATCCGCAATGAGATCATGCCTTTGGAAGGAGAATATTTCTCTGAGGTTGGCAAGGCCGAAGGAGGAAATCGCTTCGCGTTTACTGCCCGGCAGACGGAAATTCTCGAAAGCCTTAAAACCAAAGCCAAGGAACAGGGCTTGTGGAATTTCTGGCTGACAGATTCCGAGCATGGCTTTGGCTTGAATACCGTTGAATATGCTTATCTGGCCGAAGAAACCGGCTGGAGCCATTTGGCCCCGGAGGTGTTTAATTGTGCGGCCCCTGATACTGGTAATATGGAAGTGCTGGAGCGTTATGGTACCGAGGAGCAAAAGCAAAAATACCTGTTGCCCTTGCTTGCTGGCGAAATTCGCTCTGCCTATGTGATGACTGAGCCGGACGTGGCTTCGTCTGATGCCACCAATATTGCCATGCCCGCAGTGCTTGAAGATGGCAAATGGGTATTAAATGGCGAAAAGCACTGGGCATCGGGGGCAGGAGACCCCAGATGCAGCATTTATATTGTAATGGTCAAGACTGACCCCGAAGCGCCGCGCCATGCCCAGCATGCAATGATTTTGGTTCCTGCTGACACTCCTGGTCTGGAAGTTATTCGACCAATGACGATTTTTGGCGGAGATGATGCCCCGCACGGGCATATGCACCTTCGTTTCACAGATGTACGCGTGCCAGAAGAGAATATGATTCTGGGCCGGGGCCGGGGTTTTGAAGTGGCACAAGGGCGTTTGGGGCCGGGGCGTATTCATCATTGCATGCGCGCCATCGGACAGGCCGAGCGGGCATTGGAACAATTGTGTAAGCGTTCAGTTTCACGTCAGGCTTTTGGTCGACCTTTGGCCAAGCTGGGTGCAAATTATGATATTATTGCCAATTGCCGCATTGAAATAGAAAGCGCCCGCTTATTATGCCTAAAGGCTGCGTGGATGATGGACACTCAAGGGGTCAAGGCGGCACAAACTTATATTTCAATGATTAAGGTTGCCGCGCCTTCAATGGCGTTAAACGTACTGGATGAAGCTATTCAAATGCACGGCGGACTTGGGGTATCACAGGACACACCATTGGCCAATATGTGGACGGCTCTTCGTACATTGCGTTTTGCTGATGGGCCAGATGCGGTACACCGTATGCAGGTGGCAAGATCAGAACTGCGCCATTACATGAATGCGAAAGTATAAATTCGATGGGGGATATATCAAAGCTTTTTGACATAACAGGCAAAACCGCCCTTGTTACCGGCGGGGCCAGCGGCATAGGTTTAATGGCTACACGTGCTTTGGCCGAGGCGGGATGCAAGGTGTTGATCGCTTCGCGCAAGGGCGAAGTCTGTGTGCAGGCTGCTAATGCTGTCAACGCCGAATTGGGTGAAGATCGGGTGACGGGCATGGCTGGTGACTTGTCGTCCGAAGCCGGGGTGTCGGCCCTGGTTGAGGAAATCAGATCGCGTACTGATCGTCTGGATATTTTGATGAATAATGCCGGGGCCACATGGGGCGCGCCATTAGGAGAGTTCCCGTGGGCTGGCTGGGACAAGATTATGGCGGTTAATGTTACCGGTGTCTTTGGCTTAACCCAAAGCCTGCTGCCATTATTGGAGCAGGCTGCTACAGAGGAAGATCCGGCACGCATTGTTAATCTGGGCTCATTTGTAGGCACCCGCGCGGTGGGAAATAATGCCTATTCTTATGCTGCATCAAAGGCGGCGGTGCATCATATTACCAGGATTCTGGCCAATGAACTGGCTGCTAGGCAAATTACTGTAAATGCAATTGCTCCGGGGCCTTTTCCTTCCCGGATGATGGCATTTGTTACCGAGGATGAGAAATTATCCGCAATGATGAAGGCTGAAGTACCTCTGGGTCGGTTGGGGCGGCCTGATGATGTTGCAGGCGCTATGCTGTTCTTGTGTTCAAGAGCAGGATCATATGTGTCTGGTGCCATATTGCCCCTTGATGGTGCCATGGCAGCAAAACCTTAAACAAAACAGGAGCATAAAATGGCAATTGTAAGTAAAGAAGAATTACTGTCCGCAGGGGGAACTGATCTTGGAACCTCTGATTGGCTGCCGGTGGATCAGGAGAGGATCAATCAGTTTGCCGATGTAACCCTTGATCATCAATTTATCCATATTGATCCGGTTGCTGCGGCAAAAACCCCGTTTGGTGGTACGGTGGCCCACGGGTTTTTAAGCCTGTCTTTGCTGCCCTTTTTGATGAAGGATTTAACTTTGGTGCCTGATAATGTGGTGATGGGGGTCAATTATGGCTTTAATTCCTTGCGCTTCTTGTCTCCGGTGCCAGTAAATTCCAAAGTGCGCGCCAATGTAAGTGTTAAGGAAGTCGTGGAAAAGAAGCCGGGACAATATCTTATAACCTACACAGTTGCACTGGAAATAGAAGGCGTAGAAAAGCCAGCTTTGGTCGCGGAATGGCTGACTATGATATTTACAGGATAGGATAGAACATGAAAATTTCATTTGAAAATCGAGTTGCGATTGTAACCGGGGCGGGCAATGGTCTGGGCCGGGCCCATGCAATGGAACTGGCCCGTCGCGGAGCCAAGGTGGTGGTTAATGATCTTGGCGGAGCCAGAGATGGTGAAGGCGCATCAATTTCTGCGGCGCAAATGGTCGCTGATGAGATTAACAAGGATGGCGGTGAAGCCATTGCCAACGGTGCCAATGTCACCAAAATGGACGAAGTGCAGGCCATGGTCGATGAGGCAATGTCACGCTGGGGTCGGGTTGATATTCTGGTCAATAATGCCGGGATTTTACGCGATAAAACTTTCATCAAGATGGACTTGTCCGACTTTGAGATGGTTGTGGATGTGCATTTGATGGGGTCGGTAAACTGCACCAAAGCGGTATGGCCAATTATGAAAGAGGCCGGATATGGACGCATTGCCATGACCACCTCATCCTCAGGCCTTTATGGTAATTTTGGCCAAAGCAATTATGGCGCTGCCAAATTGGGTCTGGTTGGCTTTATGAATACTTTGTGCCTTGAGGGTGCCAAATACGACATTCGCGTCAATGCTTTGGCGCCAGTAGCAGCCACGCGCATGACCGAAGACTTGATGCCCGAACAAGTATTATCAGTATTAACACCAGAATCAGTAGCTGCTGGACTGGTATTTCTTGTTAGCGAGAATGGCCCAAACCGTACTATTCTGGCTGCTGGTGCCGGTGGTTATGCCAAGGCAATGATTGTGGAAACCAACGGCATATATCTGGATGATGCGGATCAATCTGCGGAGAATATTGCCCAAAACTGGGATAATATTATTGATCCTGCGGGCGCAGAGGAATACACAACCGGCTCCAGCCAATCTATTAAGTTTCTGGGCAAGGCGGCCGCTGCAAAGGGAATTGATTTAAGCCGATGAAAGCGATCGTATGCAAAGAATTCACCAGCTTCAAAGATTTGCAATTGCTGGACATGCCTGCCCCTGAAGCCGGGTCAGGACAGGTGGTTGTTGATGTCAAGGCTGCTGGTTTGAATTTTCCTGATCTGTTGTTGATTGCCGGAAAATACCAGATGAAACCAGATACGCCCTTTGTGCCTGGTTCTGAGTGTTCCGGAGTTATCTCGGCTGTGGGCGATGGGGTGAAAAACTGGAAAGTCGGTGATCGGGTGATTGCCTATACCATGCTTGGCGCAATGGCTGAACAAGTACTGGTTCCTGCAAGTAATCTGATCCCATTGCCGGAAAACATGCCCTTTGCCAATGGTGCGGGTCTTACCACCACCTATGCCACCAGCCATTACGCATTAAAACAGCGGGCCAATTTGCAAGCCGGTGAGATAGTGCTGGTATTAGGGGCCGCAGGCGGAGTTGGTCTGGCTACCGTGGAGCTGGCCAAAGCTGCCGGGGCCAAGGTAATAGCCGCCGCCAGCACTGATGAAAAACTGGCCTTGACCAAGGCTCATGGTGCTGATGAGTTTATAAATTATTCTAATGAGGACTTAAGAAGCAGAATAAAAGAGATAACCGGGGGTAAGGGCGTTGACGTGATTTACGATCCTGTTGGCGGGGATCTGGCGGAACCTGCATTTCGCTCTATAGCTTTTAATGGACGCTATCTGGTTATAGGCTTTGCCGCTGGCGATATTCCTGCTTTGCCGCTGAATTTGCCATTACTTAAAACTGCGAGCATTGTGGGTGTGTTCTGGGGAGCATGGGCGATGCGTGATCTTAAAGGGCATGGCAAGAATATGCGTGAACTGATAGAGATGTTTGTGGCAGGCAAAATCAAGGTAACTGTTTCGCGGGAAATACCATTTTCTGATTTTGCTCAAGGCTTTGCTGATCTGGCCGAACGGCGGGCAAAAGGTAAATTGGTATTGGTTCCTTAAAAAACCTCCTGTACACTATGCCTGTCTTTAGGTCATGCGGTCATAATTTTGCCGAAGTCCTGGGTGATTTGATAACAGGATGCTGGTGGACATAGAATAATATGAAATTGCAGACTTTTTTGAAATGGGGGAAAAGACTGTTTACCGCAGGCGCCGTTAGCGCTGTGGCAATGGCGCTGGCAGTTGGTATTTTTCTGGTTCGTATTTCTGCAGACTTGCCTGATCTTGAAGCACTGGCCAAATATGAGCCTCCGGTAATGAGCAGGGTACATGCAGGCGATGGTACCTTGATTGCTGAATATGCGCGCCAGCACAGGGTGTTTGTGCCAATTGCCGCAATTCCTGAACAGGTCATTGCTGCCTTTATTTCTGCTGAGGACAAAACCTTCTATCAGCATAAGGGCGTGGACTGGAAAGGGGTGGTGCGGGCCACTTTGGTAAATATCAGGAATAAAATTGTTGGCAGACGACTGGAAGGCGCATCAACACTGACCCAACAGGTTGCGGAAAACTTTTTGGTAGATACCGAACAGGACTATTCGCAAAAAATCCGCAAAATGATTGTTGCCGGCCGTATTGAGAAAGTGTTTTCCAAGGATCATATTCTTGAGCTTTACTTAAATGAGATTTATCTTGGCAATCGTGCCTATGGGGTTGCAGCAGCAGCACTTAATTATTTTGGCAAGTCCCTTGATGAGTTAAGCTTGTCGGAAATGGCATTTTTGGCAGCCTTGCCCAAAGGCCCGGCCAATTACCACCCAATACGCAGAAAAGAGCGGGCAACCGCGCGTAGAAACTGGGTGTTGGGGCGAATGGCAGCAAATGGCTATATCACTGAAGAAGAGGCCGAGATTGCAAAACAGGATGAGTTGGTATCTGCAAAGCGATTGCAGGGGGATAGATTTGTTGCCGCTGCCTATTTTGTTGAAGCCATACGCCGTCAGGTGTTTTCCCTTTATGGTGAGGATCAGCTTTATGACGGCGGGCTTTCCATCCGTACCACGCTGGACACAAATTTAC
>JALSYJ010000006.1 GCA_027071965.1 Robiginitomaculum sp.
TTCCGGATCCGGGCGCTCCGGACGCTTGCCGTTCATCAGTCCTTCAATTTCTTCACCGGTTAGGGTTTCAAACTCTATCAGTCCTTCGGCAACAGCTTCCCATTCCTTCTTGTATTTGGTCAAAATATCTCTGGCCGTAGCTTCTGCTTCGTCAACAAAACGCTTGGTTTCTTCTTCGATTATTTTGGCGGTAGATCCGGAAACAGAACTGCTTCGCATGATCTGCTGCCCTAAAAACACCTCACCATCATCCTCGCCATAGGAAATCTTGCCCAGTTTTTCTGAAAAGCCCCATTTGGTGACCATGGCCTTGGCCAGCCCGGTAGCCATACGAATATCAGATGATGCACCTGAGGTTACCTTGTTTGAACCAAAAGCCAATTCTTCAGCTATACGTCCGCCGAGCAAAATGGCCAGCCTTGAAGTCATTTCCTCAAAGTTTTGTGAATACTTGTCATCCTCAGGCAATTGCATAACCATGCCCAAAGCCCGTCCACGAGGAATGATAGTGGCCTTGTGAACCGGGTCTGATGCCGGAACCTTTAAGGCAACCACCGCATGGCCAGCCTCATGATAAGCAGTATTTCGCTTTTCTTTTTCACTCATCACCATTGAGCGGCGCTCCGAACCCATCATTACCTTGTCCTTGGCATCTTCAAAATCGGACATGGTAACAATACGCTTCTCCCGGCGCGCAGCAAGCAAGGCGGCTTCATTGCATAAATTAGCCAGATCCGCGCCGGAAAAACCAGGAGTGCCACGGGCAATCACCCGAACATCAACATCAGCTGCTGTTGGAATATCACGGGTATGAATTTTCAAAATTTTCTCACGGCCAAGAATATCAGGATTTGGCACAGTTACCTGCCGGTCAAAACGGCCCGGACGCAACAAGGCACTGTCCAGCACATCCGGACGGTTGGTAGCTGCCAGCAGAATAATGCCTTCATTGGTTTCAAAGCCATCCATCTCAACCAAAAGCTGGTTTAAGGTTTGCTCGCGCTCATCATTTCCGCCGCCAAGTCCAGCTCCGCGCGAACGGCCCACCGCATCAATTTCATCAATAAAGATAATACATGGAGCATTTTTCTTTGCCTGCTCGAACATATCACGAACCCGTGAGGCACCAACACCTACAAACATCTCAACAAAGTCAGAGCCTGATATGGTAAAAAACGGAACACCGGCCTCACCGGCTACTGCTTTGGCCAATAAGGTTTTACCGGTTCCAGGAGGGCCTACCAACAAAGCGCCCTTGGGGATTTTACCGCCAAGGCGCTGAAACTTGGATGGGTCTTTTAGGAATTCGACAATTTCTTCTAATTCCTCTTTGGCCTCATCAACCCCGGCTACATCAGAAAAAGTGACCTTGGTTTGATGTTCCGTAAGCAATCTGGCCTTTGATTTACCAAAACCCATAGCCCCGCCTTTACCGCCACCTTGCATTTGGCGCATGTAAAACAGCCAAAAGCCAATAAGCAGCATAATCGGCAAAAAGTTCATCAAAATAGTGAACAGCACATTTCGCCCTTCGGGCTTTACGGTCACGTCCACCCCGGCAGCACTTAATCTGGTGGCCAGATTAGTATCAGGATATGGGGTGGTCGCGGTAAAACTGCTGCCGTCATCATATCTGCCGGAGAGCTTCATACCGTTCAGGCTCACAGCCTTAATTCGGCCAGCCTCTGCCTCGCGCATTAGTGTGGAATAACTGATTTCACCGGCTTGCGTATTACCGCCGGTACCTTGAACCATCGAAAACAGCGAAACCACCAATAAAATGATGATCGCCCATAAAAGAAGATTGCGCATGGCCATATAATATTGTCCTTATTTCTTCATCAGAAACCCAATGAACGGTTACGTTCCCTAAATGGGGTATTGTGGCGACTGAAACAATGGTAAAAGATGCAAAATGCATCATTTTGGCATGATCTTTTCAAGTTTATGCGAAACGAATGCCAGTTTCCATCCCCCGAACTGCACCTTGAAAGCTAATATGTTCGGGAAATTTCATTGGCAATAGTAAGAACTCCCCGGCAGAAGTCAAAACTCCCGGCATGGAGGCACGGGCGTAAAACGGAACTTTGCCCAAAAGCCGACGCTGATCTGCATCCAGCGGTTCCTTATTATCAGCCAGAGCCATAACTCTGCCTTCCACAGGCAGCACTATTTTCCATCTTTGATCAAATATCATAGCGCTACCGGCCTGCAAGTGCGTGGTATTTGGTGCTGGGCGCACCGAATACCTGCGCACAGACCCTGGATCCCGAAACACCCAAAGCACGCCATCATTATATTTTAGCAAACACCCATTCAAAGTCACAGGCCCGGAGCCTTCATGCAAGGCTTTCCACATTTTAACAAGACGCCCTGCGGTGTGTTTGCAGCGCAAGCCCCCGGATACGCTAAGCATCAGTTTTTCAAAAAACCTTGCAAGAACCTGGGAGCTCACAGCGCTCAGCCGCGCGGTTTTTACTGTGACAAAGCCAAATGGAGAAAACTCCACCACACTATGCATGAGAGCTTTCACCTGCTCTTGTTCTATTGCTGCAATTTGCTGAAAATGCGAAATTGTGCTCAAGGTTCTTTCAACTGCAAAACCGCTGTCCTGCAGTTTTCTTAATTGCTGACGCAAACGCACCCGGGCATAATTACGATCCTGATTTGCCTCATCTTCCAGCCAGCACAAATTCTGTTTTTTCAACTCATTCCTAAGATATTCACGGCTGTGAGCCAGTAAGGGGCGCAATACTCGCAAGCCTGCTCCTTCAGGCCAGATTGGAAATGGTGCATCAAACCCCATAACTGCCAGACCACGAACACCAGAACCAGCAGCAATACGCAAGAAGAAGGTCTCCACCTGATCATCACGGGTGTGGGCAATCCACAGATGAGAGCTTCCCAATCGCTTGCATTCTGCCGCCAGCATTTGATAGCGGGCATCTCTGGCATTTGCATGACCCTTTAACTTGTTGCCATTCCACAGAAGCACTTTGGCCCTGGCGCCCAATGCCAAAGCCAGCTCTTTTGCCTTATTTGCCTGTTCATCGGCATCCGGCTTGATTTTGTGATTGACATGAAGTGCATGCACCTGACGCTGGCCACCTATTTTAAGCAGGTATTGCAACAAAGCCAGAGAATCACTGCCGCCGGAAAATCCCACAACCAGCGGCTCACCCACGGCCATGCCTGTCAGACATTTCTTAATCAACCCATCAGGGCCACTGTCCGGGTCGTTGTCCGACACCGGATTTTACGGGGTGCAGCCGGCCCGGCGCATTTCAATATCAGCTTTGGTTTTTACCGAGGAGTTGGCCTTGGGGTATTCTCTTGGGAACAATTTCAGTGTCCGGCACGCCTCATCATTATCGCCAATTGCGGCAAAGGCTGCGGCGAGTTTGACCATGGCATCCGGCGCTCTTTCACCTTTGCGGAAATTTTTCAAGGATTGCAGATATTGCTCGGCAGCAACTTCAGGATTGCCACGCACCATTTGAATTTCGCCCAGCCAGTACAAAGCCTCTCCGGATAAGGCGTGTTCCGGAAAATCAGAAACAAATGCCTGCAAGGCAGTATAGGCTTCATCAAAGAAGCCGTTTTCCAGAACCCGGCGTGCTTCGCTAAACCTGGCTTCGGCAGATGCAGGGTCCATTTGCGGCTCAACGGGCATGGCATCCGAAGCCATTTCCGTGTCCTGTGGTGTTTCCCCGCCAGCAGTTACCGGCTCGGCCAGTACCGACCCTCCTGCGCTGGCGGCGATATAGCCACCAAGCAAGCGTTTGGCGGCCTGCGCGTCCTTGCGGGCGGTTTGCACATCAGAATTCAACAAATCCAGTTCTTTGCGCAGACTGTTAATATCTTCACGTTGGCGGATATTCTCAAAGCGCAAGCGCTCATTTTCTCCAACTTGCATGCGCAATTGCCGCTCCAGCTCATCCAGACGCTGTTGCAGTTGAATAGCTGCCGGATCGCCAGTTAACAAACGCTCCTCAAGTGCGATAACCCGCTGGGTTAACGCATCCATACGCAAGCCAAGCTCCTTACGGGACTCAGCAGCAAGAGCAGACCCCGAAAGGGAAGCAAAGACAACACAAAGCACAAGGGTCAGAGTTCGCATACCCGCACCTTTTCAATCAAATATAGCAAAAACAAGGCAGAAGCCTGATTTATTGATTGCCCGATCAGCTAACAGCACCAGATACAATCGCAGAATGGGCATTACGATTGATCGACCAAGCCGCATTTGTGGATCGCGGATCAATTGGGCGCTCCTTACCATAGGATATGGTGGTTAGTCGAGACGGATCAACACCAAGATTAACCAGATATTCCTTAACTGCACTGGCGCGTCTGGCACCTAGAGCCAGATTGTACTCACGAGTACCACGCTCATCGCAATTGCCGGCAATCAGCAATCTTACCCGTGGATAGCTGTTCAGCCATGCGGCCTGCTTAGCCAACACAGCTCTGGATTCACTGCTTAAGGTATAGCTGTCATATGCAAAATATACCCGATCGCCCGCATTGGTGGCAAAATCCTCAATGGAGCCAGGAGTAACAGTGTGAACTGGCTGCGTATTGTGTGACTGCACAGGGGTTACACGATGTGAGCTTACCTGATGTTGTGGTTCGGTGGGGGCCGGAGCTACTGGTTCAGCAACTTTGGGCTCACTGGCGCACGCCGATACAGCAAGTATTGCGGCTAAACTGATCAATTGAATTTTCATTCTGTTTTCCTTTGCGAAACGAAACTGATAATGGCAAAAGTATCTCAATATTTTGTTATTCTCGTTTATAGCGCCTGACAAACTAGCCCTAGTGTTCTATTCAATCAAGGGGGACCATGCCGGATCGGATGAATCTCCTGGTGTGATAACTTTACGCAAATTGGCCCCGGTCAGATCAACGCTCCATATCTGAGGCCCTGATCCGGGCCGGACTTCCCGCGAAAACATCAAAACCCGGCCATTTGGTGACCAGGTAGGCCCTTCATCAAGATAGGCCGTAGTTAAAATTCGCTCACCCTGCCCGTCAGGACGCATTACCCCGATATGGAACTTGCCTTTCAATTGCTTGGTAAAGGCAATCAAATCGCCGCGCGGCGACCATACCGGAGCCGAATACCGCCCCTTGTTAAAGCTGATGCGGTGAATATCACTGCCATCCACATTCATGATATATAATTGCGGCGAGCCACCACGATCAGAGTTAAACACAATTTTTGAACCATCTGGTGAAAATGATGGCGAGGTGTCAATGGCAGGCGAACTGGTTAGCCGATTGCGGGTGCGGGTGCGCAAATCCATAACCCAGATATCACTATTGCCATTTTGCACCAGACTCATGATCACTTTTTTTCCATCGGGGGAAAATCGTGGTGCAAAAGTCATTCCGGGAAAATCACCAAGAACTTCCTGCCGTCCTGTTTCTATGTTGAAAAGGAATACAGAGGGCACCATTGTCGAATATGACAGGTAAGTGATCTGCTGGGCTGTTGGTGAAAACCTTGGGGTCAGCACCGTATAGCTGCCAGGGGTCAGGAAGGTGGAATTGGCTCCATCTTGGTCCATAATCGCCAGCCGTTTGGTTCGGTTGGTCTTGGGCCCAGATTCAGCAATATAAACAATCCTTGTGTCAAAATATCCGGATTCTCCGGTTAGTTTCTGATAGATGGAATCAGCTATTTTATGAGCGATCCGGCGCCAGTTTTCCGGTGTGGTTCCCATTTGCTGTCCTAAAAGATGGCTTTCAGCGAACACATCCCAAAGCCGCATATCAACCCGGATACGGTTTTCATCTTCAATCACTACCCGACCCGCCAGCAAGGCATCGGCCTTTATCACCCGCCATTCGGCAAATTTGGGCTGCATGTCGATATTGCGCTGTTGTTCAATGTAAGATGCAGGATCCAGAACCCTGAATAAGCCTGAACGCTCCAGATCAGCTCGAACCACTGCGGCAATCTTTTGCCCAAGCTCACGCTCCGGTACTGATGAGCCGGAAAAGTCCGGGAGCGCCAAGGGTGTGGGATCAAGGTGGCCACGGGTTATATCGATCTCCAGCGCAGCATTGGCACCACTGGCAAGCCCAAAGACAATAATGCCAATAATCAGGGTAATTTTTCTGATAGTCATGTTATTCGGTTCCCATCATTTCTGCGGCG
>JALSYJ010000007.1 GCA_027071965.1 Robiginitomaculum sp.
GATGCCGAAGCTGCAGCCATTGAGCTGCGCAGCGCCTTGTGGCGTAGCTGGTTCGACTGGCTGGACGCATCTAATTCTTCTTCTTACTGGCTGGAGGCCATTCAATGACTTTTGAACTTAAACTTGACAAATCAATTCTATTGGCAGGCGCATTATTGCTGATTGCTCCTATCGGGATGTCCTTGCCAACCCATGCTATTGCTGCCGGTGCTGAAGAAGACGGCCATGGTGAAGAAAAAGAAGAAAATGTCGTTGAAATGAACGCTGCTGAACGCAAGAAGCAGGGCGTGGAAGTTGCACGGGTTTCCTTTCGTGCCCTAAATCAGGAAATCAGTGCTCCGGGTGAGGTATCATTTGATCAGTACCAAAGCTCACAGGTTACGCCGCGTATTCCAGCACAAATACTG
This sequence comes from Robiginitomaculum sp., assembly GCA_027071965.1. Classification (GTDB taxonomy): domain Bacteria; phylum Pseudomonadota; class Alphaproteobacteria; order Caulobacterales; family Maricaulaceae; genus Robiginitomaculum_B. The sequence continues at coordinate 408 of JALSYJ010000007.1, forward strand.
ACCCGTCATGTTAAACTTGGAGACCATGTGGCAGCAGGTGACAGGCTGGTAACCTTGTCCAGTGTGCAAATGGCTGAAGCCCAGGGTGAGTTGATCGTAGCATCCCGTGAATGGAAGCGGGTCAAGAACCTTGGTAAAAAAGTAGTATCTGATCGCCGTTATATCGAAGCCAAGGTGACAGCGCAGCAGGCCAGAGCCAAGGTGTTGGCCTTTGGGATGACCGCTGCGGCTACGGATCAATTGGCAGCAAGCGAAGATGCTACCAAAGCTGTTGGTGCCTTTACCTTGTTTGCCAGACAAAGCGGTACCATTATGAGTGATGATTTTGTTATCGGGGAGTTCGTCCAGCCGGGTCGGGTTTTGTTCGAGATCACCGATGAGAGTACCGTCTGGGTCGAAGCCAGACTATCAGCAAGCGAAGGGTCGCAGGTTGAGGCTGGCGCGCCGGTTCGTATTCAAACCAGTTCTGGCTCTTCTTTTGCCGGCACTATCTTGCAGGTGCGCCACCAGGTAGACGAAACCACCCGTACACTGTCCGCCAGAATTTCAGTCGATAATAGTGCTGATCAATTGCATGCAGGTGAATTTGTCACTGCCTTTGTAGAGAGCGGCTCTTCAGATCCGGTTTTAGCAGTGCCACAACAGGCGGTTACGCTAATGGGTGGTCAAACCCAGGTTTTTACCTTGCACGGCACTGATGAATTGGAGCCAACACCGGTTCTGCTTGGTCAGGAGAGAGGCGGCTGGGTTGAGGTGAAAAGTGGCCTGTCTGCAGGTGACCAGATTGTAGTATCGCAGATTTTCAAAGTGAAATCCCAGGTTCTGAAGTCAAAAATGGGAGGGGGGCACGGTCACTAGACCTGCACCTGTTAAATAACTCGTTGGCACCACAGATCTGGTTTCTGCGTGCCTGAAATACGACGAATGAAAGAAGTAGAGTTATCATGTTAAACAAACTCGTAGAATTTTCTTTACAATACAAAGCTTTGGTGATTATCGCCTTTGGCGTTGTGGCCTTTTTGGGGTTTCGCGCCGTTAACACCATTCCCATTGATGCTTTTCCAGATGTAACTCCGGTACAGGTTAACATTTACACTGAATCCCCCGGTCTTGCGGCTGAGGATGTGGAGCAATTGCTTACATTTCCGGTAGAATCAGGCATGGCCGGTTTGCCTGATGTGCAACAGATACGCTCGGTAAGCCTGTTTGGATTGTCCTATGTTGCGGTTTATTTTGAAGACAGCATGGACATTTATTTTGCCAGAAGACTGGTAATGGAGCGGCTGGCAGAGGTGGCAGACCGCATTCCTGAAGGTTATGGCACCCCGGAAATGGGACCTAACACTTCCGGGCTTGGGCAGGTTTTCTGGTACACGCTGGAGCGAGCTGATGAGAAGCTGAATTCTGACATTACGGATATGGACTTGCGGACAGTGCAGGACTGGAATGTGCGGCTTATTCTTCGTACGGCTCCTGGTGTTGATGATGTTATGTCCTGGGGTGGTCAGGAACAGCAGTTTCAGGTGCAAATCGATCCGCTAAAATTGATCAAATATGAAATTGGTTTTCGCGATGTAATGGATGCGTTGCAGATCAATAACCGACAGGTTGGCGGTCAATATATTGATCGTGGCCCGGAGCAATATCTGGTGCGAGGTCTTGGACTGGTCAAAAGCAGTGACGACATTGGCGACATTGTGTTGAAAGTTTCGGACGGAACGCCGGTTTATATGCGTGACGTTGCCACAATAGGTAAGGCACCGTCTTTGCGCTTTGGTGCGGTGACAAGAGATGGCAAGGAAGTGGTGCTTGGCATGGCTTTGTCGCGGATTGGTGAAAATGCCAAGGCAGTGGTTGATAACGTCAAGGATAAAGTCGAAATCGTTGAAGGGGCTTTGCCTGAGGGTCTGGTCATTAAGCCGATTTATGATCGAACTGAATTGGTGGAAAAAGCCGTACATACGGCCGAGAAAGCCTTGATTGAGGGTTCGATTCTGGTTGCCATTGTCTTGTTTTTGTTTCTTGGAGAAATCAGATCGGCTCTGGTGGTGATTACCGCTTTGCCTTTGGCGATGTTAATTGCTTTTATTTTCATGCAGCAAATGGGTCTTTCAGCCAATTTAATGTCATTGGCTGGTCTGGCGATTGGTATTGGCATGATGGTTGATGGCGCGGTTGTGATGGTGGAGAACTCGTTCCGCATCATGGCAGAGCGACGTTCCGAGGGTAAGGGTCCAGTCAATCGAACTGCGGCGGTTTTAACCGCAGCTCGTGAGGTGGCCAACCCTGTTACCTTTGCAATTGCCATTATCATTATTGTGTTTCTGCCATTATTTTCACTTGATGGTCTGGAGGGCAAGCTGTTCAAGCCCATGGCCTTTAATATCAGTTTTGCCATGGCTGGCTCCATGTTGTTGACCTTGACCATTATTCCGGTTCTGGCAGCGTTGATTCTAAAGCCCAAGGAAGAAAAGGACACCATGCTGGTGCGCTGGATCAAAAACGGCTATCTGCCGCTGCTTGCCTTTGCCTTGCGCCGCAAAGCGGTTGTGATTATCAGTGCAATCGCTTTATTGCTCGGGTCGCTTTCACTGTTTCCCCTGCTTGGCAAGGAGTTCATGCCGCAATTACAAGAAGGATCTATCATGTGGCGGGTGACCTCTATTCCGTCAACATCCTTGGACGAGTCTATCAAAATATCAATTGATATTGAAAACGCCTTGAGTGCTTTTCCGGAAGTGGACACCACCATTGCAATGATCGGTCGGGCCGAGAAAGGTGAGACCGCTGACGTAAATTATATGGAGGTTTATACCGCGTTAAAGCCTCATGACGAATGGCCTGATGCAAAGCGTTCATTTGAAGACCTTGCTGATGCCATGCGCGAGAGGCTGGAGGTAGTAGCTCCTAATTCGGTTGTTGCCTTTACCCAACCAATTCAAATGAGGGTTGAGGAGTTGATCTCCGGGGTGCGTGCCACATTGGCGGCCAAGCTCTATGGTGAAGACTTGGGTGAACTTGATCGCTTAAGCCAGGAAATCAAGAACGTCATCGGCAATATTGACGGTGCTGCGGACTTGTCTTTGGAAGCCAATATCGGCAAGCCGCAAATTCGTGTCTCTGTGGATCGCAAGGCTTTAGCCCGCTATGGTATGAATGCCGACGAGGTATTGGAATTGGTACGAACCGGTATCGGTAATGAGCCGGTAAGCACCTTGATTGATGGCGTAAAGCGCTTTGATATTACCGCTCGCCTCAATGATGCCAGTAAGGCCTCGGTTATTGCTATTGAAAACATACCATTACGTACAGCAACCGGTGCGATCATTCCGCTAAAGCGGGTAGCTAACATAACCACGGCAGAAGGGTATTCCTTCATTCGTCGTGAGCAATTACAACGCTATGCCGTGGTGCAAATGGATGTGCGTGACCGTGATGTGGACGGATTTGTACAAGAAGCAAATGCCGCTATTGCCAGCCAGATCGATATGCCGCCAGGCTATTGGGTTGAGTGGGGCGGAGCCTTTGAAAACCAGCAGCGCGCGATGCAGAAGCTGGGCGTGATTGTTCCGGTCACCATCTTCTTTATTTTTGTGCTACTATATACCGCATTTAACTCTTTGCGGTTTGCGGCTCTAATCATTGCCAATGTCCCGTTTGCCACTATTGGTGGCCTGTTTGCACTTTATTTGAGCGGTCAATATCTCTCAGTGCCATCAGCCATTGGTTTCATTGCAGTGTTCGGGGTGGCGATGCTGAACGGTATCGTGTTGATAAGTTTTATTAACGAGCTGCGCGATAAAGGCATGAATATTGCCGAAGCGGTGCGAAAAGGCGCTGAAATGCGTCTGCGCCCGGTGATGATGACTGCGTCAGTAGCCATCCTTGGCCTGGTTCCGATGCTGCTTTCCAGCGGAGTTGGTGCCGAAACCCAGCGACCATTGGCCGCCGTGGTAATTGGTGGACTAATTACCTCCACCTTGCTTACCCTGTTGTTGTTGCCGGTTATTTACGAGTGGATGGAAACGAGCATTGAGCGCCGCCAACTTGCAAAAAGGAATGCACAATCATGAAAGAGCTAAAAGCATATATCCACAGAAACCGGGCTGCTGATGTGGTCCGGGCTCTGCGTCTTGCTGATTTTGAGCATTTTACCCTGGTTGACGTAAAACAGGTGATGCAAACTCTGGAGGCCCGGGAACAGGAGTATTCCACCGAATTTGGTGCCCGTGTGCAAACAGAGGTAAAGCTGGAGCTTGTTTGTAAGGCGGAGCAATTGCAAGAAGCAATTCGCCTGATCACAGAAAATGCCAAAACCGGACAGGAAGAGTCTGGCTGTATTTATGTTAGCAATATTTCTGAACGCTACATGATTTAGGCTGAGGGTTTCGGCTCTTATTTTAAGGATTACAACCTGCCAATAAACTTTGCATTTAGACTTGTCTTTGTTTACTGGATAACCAGATGAGTCATGAAAAATTGAAAAACCTGCTAACTGATGTCGGTGAAATTGCGGTCGGCAATGCCCATGATGATGCCGCTCGTACCGGAGTTACGGTGGTGCGCTGTTTTTCGCCTATGGTGTGTGCGGTTGATGTGGCTGGCGGTGGCCCCGGCACAAGGGAGACCGAGGCGCTGGCTCCGGAGAATCTGGTGGATATGGTTGATGCCGTCGTTTTGGCTGGCGGATCAGTATATGGATTGGCCGCAGCAGACGCTGTGGTGACAAAGCTGGGGGCCACGGGGCAGGGTTTTGGCCTTGTGGATCTGCCGGGTGTTCCAAAATCACCTATTGTCCCTGCGGCCATTTTATATGATCTGGCCAATGGTGGCGCCAAGAATTGGGGTGAAAAACCACCTTATTATGCCTTGGGCAAGCAGGCGCTTGCCAATGCCGGGCCGGATTTTAAGCTGGGAAATGCTGGTGCTGGTTTTGGTGCGCTGGCCGGAGCTATCAAGGGTGGTCTTGGTTCTGCAAGTTATCGCAGCAAGCAAGGATTTACAGTTGCGGCTCTTGCTGTTGTTAATTCATTCGGATCGGTAACAGAGCCAAATTCAACACGTTTATGGGCGGCACCATTTGAGCAGGATGGAGAATTTGGCAAGGTGTGTTTGCACAATGAAGCGCCTTGTTTTGCTCTTGAGGACTGGGGTGCTGCCAAGCAAAACCCTGGAGCGCGGCAGAATACGACTTTGGCGGTAGTTGCCACTGATTTACCGTTAAGCCCGGCGCAGGCAAAGCGTATGGCCAAAATGGCTCAGGCCGGGCTGGCACGGGCCATTAGACCAATAGCTGCTCCCTTTGACGGTGATGTGGTCTTTGCCTTGGCGCAAGGGGATAGCTCAACGAATAAAATCGATTCGTTTTTATTGGCGCAAGCCGGCTCGCTGGCAGCAGATTGCCTTAGCCGTGCCGTTGCCAGAGGGGTAATTTCAGCAAGCTCACTTGGTGAGCATCCATGCTATCGTGATCTGTGCCGGTCTTGAAAGCTGTTCCTAAACGTCAAGAAATGCATCCAGCCTGTTCATAAGGCTGTTGCGAATTTCGTCACGCTCTTGCAGTATTTCGTGCAAGGCATCCGGGTAATTTTCAAGAATGGCGCCGGGAATTATTTCGCAGGCATGTTGAATTTGTGCATTGCTGACCAGTTTCTCATGCCCTGCCATGGCAAATAAAACCGGCATTTTTATTTTTTCCAAGCGCTCATCATGCCAGAATGATTTGTGCAGTTTTAATGCTGCATTTAGCCAGCCG
>JALSYJ010000008.1 GCA_027071965.1 Robiginitomaculum sp.
AATATTATAACGGGCGCAAAGCTCTTTGGTGAAGGCTTTGGATGCTTCTAATTGTGCTGCGGCTGCGCTGGGGCCGAATACGCAAATTCCTGCAAGCTTTAATTTATCGGCCAGCCCGTCAGCAAGCGGATTTTCCGGCCCGACCACCACTATGTCCGGCTGGTGCTCCTGTGCTAGTGTTACCAGAGCCAAAACATTATCAGCAGCAATATCATCAAAGCGTAAAACCCTGATCTGATCCGAAGCAAGCTGCATCATGGCATCGGAACCCGGTGCCAGTACAAATTCCGAGGCCATTGGGCTTTGCGCAAGCTTCCATGCCAGTGCATGTTCGCGGCCACCATTTCCTACCAGCATTATTTTCATTTTATTGTTCCAACATGATTGTTTAGCCGCAACTTGCATACTAGATTCGTTTCCCATGACCAAAAGCAATGAACATGAATTTACTGTTTCCGAATTGGCAGGATCGCTAAAGCGTACTGTTGAGGATGCCTTTGGTCATGTGCGGGTGCGTGGCGAGCTGGGCCGGGTTACCATCGCCCGTTCCGGCCATGTTTATATGGATCTTAAGGATGACAGGGCGGTAATCTCATCGATTATCTGGAAAGGGGTAGCTGGTAAATTATCATTTCGCCCCGAAGAAGGCCTTGAGGTAATTGCCGAGGGCAAGCTTACCACCTATCCGGGCCGCTCCCAATATCAATTGGTTATCTCAAAGTTGGAGCCGGCAGGAGCCGGAGCGTTAATGGCTTTGTTGGAGGAGCGCCGCAGGCAATTGGCCAAAGAGGGGCTGTTTGCTGATGATAAGAAACAAAAATTGCCATTTTTGCCCAAGGTTATCGGCGTGATAACTTCACCAACGGGAGCGGTAATTCGGGATATTTTACATCGGATTGAAGACCGTTTTCCATGTCATGTTTTATTGTGGCCGGTTTTGGTTCAGGGCGATAAGGCCGCGGATCAGATCACCGAAGCAATCAATGGTTTTTGTAGCATAAGACCGGGCGGAAAAATCCCCCGTCCCGACTTGTTGATCGTGGCCCGTGGCGGCGGCTCCATAGAGGATTTATGGCCCTTTAACGAAGAAAGCGTAGTGCGGGCTGCAGGTAATTGTTCGATTCCGCTGATCTCGGCCATTGGTCATGAGACGGACTGGACACTGCTGGATCTGGTGGCTGATAGGAGGGCGCCAACTCCTACCGGGGCTGCTGAAATGGCGGTGCCGGTTCGTGTTGATTTGGCTGAAGGTCTGGCTCGCAATGCCATGCGGCTTACGGCTGCTTTGCGGAATTTGCTGCAAAGCCGGGAAATTGCACTGATCTCAGCCCGGCGCGGTCTACCCAAGCCAGAGGAATTGCTGGCCAGTGCCACACAGCGCTTCGACTTTGTTACCAGCAGGCTTGGTGCAGCATTAACACGAAGGATTGAGCGGGCAAAATTGCTTTTACAACAACGAATCTCAGGCTTGCGGCCCAATATTTTGCGCACTGGAATAGAGCGACGCAAATTACAGGTAACAGCATTTGCTGAGCGCCTGATACCGGCTGCGAATAATCGTCTGCGCCGCCAACAGGATCGTTTGCGCTCTGCAACAAAACTGCTGGGTGCCTTGTCGCATAAATCCGTACTTGGGCGTGGGTTTGCACTGGTACGGGATGAGTGCAATGCCCTTGTTACCAAGGGCGGTGATTTACAAGATGGTCAAAAAGTGCAACTGGAATTTGCTGATAGTTCCAGACCGGCAATTATCGGTGAGGGGCCAAAGGCGACAAGACCTACCAGGAAAAAACCAAAACCTGTAGCAAAAAACCCCGAACAGGGTGATTTGTTCTAAAGCATTTTTAGCAAAAGTGGGAAGCTCTTTTAATGTCCTACCGCTTCGCTACTTGAGGACGGGTAAATGTCCTACCGCCTAGCGGCTACTTGAGGACTCTTTGTTTGCGCTACCGCGACGGCAAGCCTCGCTATTTTTAGCGCGGTTTTGCGGTTCAAAAATGCGACAGAAAGGAGATTTGTATTTGCAAGCAAAGTTGGAAGTTTTTTCTGTCCTATCGTTCTTGAAAAATTTCTACTCCGGCGGCATCGGCCTTGGCAATTGCGCCCGGTTTTTCAATGCGTACCCGCACCGCGCGCACTCTTTCATCACCAAGACAGTCTTTTGCAATCTTGCTGGTTAGTGTCTCAATCAATTGCACATGGCCTTGAGTACACTGGTTCTCGATCAATTCTGCAATCCATTCATAATTTAAGGTTTCCACCAGACGGTCGTGCTTTGGCGCGTGCATGTCGCCAAGATCAAGGGTGACATCAACCCTGATCAATTGTGGCGCTATTTGCTCATGAGGGTGAACCCCGATGCTTGCCATTACATTATAGCCGCTAAGGAATATCCGGGTATTGCTCATTCGCCTATTCCGACAATGTCCGGGGTTTGCCAATTCAAATGCTGTCCGCCATCTACTGTTATAATCTGCCCGGTGATTGCTTTGGAATTTAGTAAAAACAGCACTGATCTTGTAATTTCTGCAGGTTCTGAGCCAATTTGCAACAGGCTGGCCTGACATTGGCGAAGAAAATCATCCTTGCTTTGGCGGGCATTGCGCAGTGTCGGCCCTGGTGCCACCGCATTGACTCTGATATGCGGTGCCAGAGACTGAGCCATGGTTATAGTCGCAGTTGCCAAAGCTGCCTTGGAAAGGGTGTAGCTGAAAAATGTTGGGTTAAGCCGGGATATTCTTTGATCAAGCAGATTTATTACATGCCCGGTTTGACCCTTTGGCAATTGGCTTGCAAATCCTCTGGTCAATAATACCGGGGCTTTTAAGTTAACGGCAAAGTGCTGATCCCATTGTTGCTCATCAAGGTTTTGAAGCTCATCAGGTTCAAATATGCTGGCATTGTTGATCAGGGCCTGTACTGGGCCTGTGGTGTTGGCAATCTCATCCAAAAGCGCAGCAGCACGGGTTTGGTCGGATAAATCGGCCTGAATTTGTTCGGCGTTGCCGCCAAGGTTCTTTATCTGCTCCATAGTCTGTTCGGCACCGGCAACAGAGCGATTAAAATGTATAATCACATGAAAACCGGCTTCGGCCAGACCAAGGCAAATATGTTGGCCAATTCGTGTGCCTGCTCCTGTGACCAATATACGTCGCATTGGATCAGGCCACTTCCAGTACAAGCCATGCAAGATAAGCGACATAGCTCAGGAAAATCAGCAAACCCGCAAGGCGTCCTATGGGTTTTCGGGCAAAAACGAACAGGCCAAGCAACAGGCTGGCGCCCAACATTATTGGCAGATCAAATTGCATCAGACTGCTTTCAATTGGCAAAGTTCCGGTCATGGCCGAAGCACCGCCTACGGCAAATATGTTAAAAATATTCGAGCCAAAGGCATTACCAACTGCAAGCTCCGAATGCCCTCTTATGGCAGCAATTACCGATGTGGCTAATTCCGGCAGGGAGGTGCCGATTGCCACAATGGTAAGGCCGATAATGGCATCAGAAACATTTAGGCTCTGGGCAATTATTACGGCGTTGTTTCCAACCAGATAGCCGCCTAAGGGCAAGCCTGCCAGTCCAAACAGTATGAATAACAGTATTTTTAATCGCGATGCCGGCAGGCCGTCCAACTGCTCGGCATCAGCTACCTCGGCAATTTGCGCACCATTTTTTGCATGGAAGAACAAATACAATAGATAAAGCACAATCAGACCAAATAACAATGCGCCCTGCCAGAATACGATCTGACCGCCAAGAGCCATAAGATAGAAGATAATAGAGGCAATAATGGCAATCGTTATGTTACGCCTTGTCCCCGGTGCCGTAGTTGTGATCGGCAGTATAATTGCAGGCAAGCCAAGCACTAGCAGCATATTGGCTATATTGGAGCCGATAACATTGCCAACGGCAAGACCGGGTGCTCCGGTAAGAACGGCCCCGACACTAACCACAAGTTCCGGGGCGGAAGTCCCAAGAGCAACCACGGTCAAGCCAATGATCAATGCCGGAACCCCAATACCCTTGGCCAGTGCCGCTGCTCCGCGAACCAGAACATCACCTGCGACTACCAGAACAGCTATCCCAAAAACCAGCCATAAACCCGGTACAAGTATTTCCATAATTGATATTCCTGCCTGCAAGATAAATGGATCCAGAATCCTGTTGCCGTTCGTTTCCCACAACCATCACCCCAAGACAAGCATATTACGGGCAATTGCGTGAGTTTTGAACTCAAAGCCTAAAATTGCACCAATCAGGCGGTTTGATTTATGGGTTGTTCCTTTAAGATAAAAATAACCTATGGTTGTTATTGCTGATTCTTGTTTCCAAGTATGCCTTTCCATTTTGAATAATCATGATCGTGAAAGAACAATCAATGTCTGTTAGCACCGACCAGCCCCTAACCCATAAAACCCGGTTTCTGGAAATTGTCAGCCATGAGATACGAACGCCATTAAATGCAATATCCGGCATGTCACAATTGCTTGCTGACACCAGTCTCGATAATACCCAGCGCGAATTTATTGATACAATTCAACAGGCTGGCTTTCACCTTTTGTCGATGGTTGATAATTTGCTGGATGTAACAAAGCTACAATCCAATGAGTTGAAACTGGCCGAAGATGTAGTTGATGTCAGCGATGAAATACAAGCAGCAATAAATGAAATCAGTAACATTTCGCAGAAAAAAAACATCAGTTTTTCAGTTGAATCCACCCCGGATATTCCTGGTAATAAGGTTCTGGATCGTCGCAGGTTTCGCCAGTGCCTGCTAAATCTGTTGCGAAATGCGGTGAAATTTACCGAATCTGGTAAAATCAGCTTATCGTGCTGGGTCGATGTGGAAGAAGAAGCCCGCGGAACCCTTTACATTTCCGTGACCGATACCGGGCCTGGAATTGCTCTGGAGGATGTGGAAAATATTTTTACGCCATTTTATCGAAAAAACAAAAATGATCACAGTGTTTTTGACGGATCAGGCCTTGGTCTTCCCGTCACTCGTGAGCTGGCCCGGGCCATGGGCGGAGAGGTAGAGGTCACCAGCCCGCCAAATTGCGGATCAACCTTTACCTTGTCTGTGCAATATTCCTTGCCGCAGGCAGAGTCTGCTACGAGCAATGAGGTATCTGGCCGGATATTGGTTGTCGAAGACAATCAGACCAATCAACGACTTATCCAACTGGTTCTGAAAAAACTGGGTCATAGCTGTGATCTGGCGGTAAATGGCAAAGAAGGCGTTGATATGTTTATGATAAATAAATACGACCTTATATTGATGGATTTGCATATGCCGGTGATGGATGGATTTGAGGCGACCTCTGTTATTCGTAACTCAGGTCATGAAAATGCCCATATTCCAATTATTGCACTTACCGCTGATGTTCGCCCCGGTATTGAACAGCGCATTGAACAGGCTGGACTGGATGCATATATGGCCAAGCCATTTGAGGTGCCGATTTTAGCAGTTACCATTTCTACATTTTTGGAAATGGCCGCCAGTAAAAAACAGCCCATGCGTTTACAGGCATAGTCTGTTTCAGGAGCCGGTTGAGCCAAAACCGCCAAGGCCGCGTTCAGTTGCAGACAGATCCATCGTGGCCATCCATTCTAATTGCGTAACCGGAGCCAATATCATTTGTGCAATGCGCATGCCTCGTTCAATGCTAAAAGGCTGCGAGCCATGATTGATCAGTATGACCTTAATTTCACCGCGATAATCCGCATCAATGGTGCCAGGTGAATTTAACACTGTCACTCCATGATTTAGCGCAAGACCGGAGCGTGGGCGAATCTGCGCCTCCATGCCTGCGGGCAGAGCCATTGCCAATCCGGTAGGGACAAGAACTCTGCGCCCCGGGCCGATTTGCAAGGCTTCATCTGCGGGTATTGCGGCGGCTAAATCCATGCCGGCACTGTCTTTGGTTTCATAGGCCGGTAATTTCAGCCCGTCAAAATGCGGCAGGGTTTTTACAGCCACTAGAGGCCTAAGTTTTTCCACTATGGTTTCTCCATAAAAAAATCACTGATATTTTCAGCCAGTTTCCGAGCGGTTTGCTGTTTGCTCATTCTTGGCCATTGCTCACTTTTGTCTTCACACAGAAAAATGACCTGATTATCATTGCCGCCCATTACATCGCCGGACACGTCATTAGCC
>JALSYJ010000009.1 GCA_027071965.1 Robiginitomaculum sp.
TTGTGCGCCGCCGATTCGGCAATCAAATTGAGGGTGATATTTTGAGCAATACAGACGAAAATGACGGTTCGGTGAATGATGGAAATGGTGGCGGAGAGCCACCAATGGAAGAGGGGGTATCCCCGATTTCCATAACCAGGGAAATGTCATCGTCTTATCTGGACTATGCGATGAGTGTTATCGTCTCAAGGGCGATCCCTGACGTTCGTGACGGCTTAAAGCCGGTGCATCGCCGTGTGCTGTATGCTATGCATGAAAATGGTTATACCCACGATAAAAAATACCGCAAATGTGCCCGTGTGGTTGGGGATGTAATGGGTAAATATCACCCCCATGGTGATTTGGCGATTTATGATGCTCTGGTTCGTCTGGCACAGGACTTTTCCATGTCACTGCCACTTCTGGATGGGCAGGGAAATTTTGGTTCAGTTGACGGTGATCGTGCTGCGGCCATGCGCTACACTGAGGTAAGAATGGGTAAGTCTGCCGAGGCTTTATTGGCAGATATCGGCAAAAACACCGTTGCCTTTCAGGACAATTACGACGGTGGTGAAAGTGAACCAACGGTTTTGCCGGCACGGTTTCCCAATATGCTGGTTAATGGGGCCGGTGGAATTGCAGTAGGAATGGCGACCAATATTCCGCCCCATAATCTTGGCGAAGTTGTCGATGCTACGCTTGCCTTGATTGATAAGCCTGACATTAGCATGGATGAGTTGCTTGAAATAGTTCCGGGGCCGGATTTTCCGACAGGCGGAGAAATTATCGGGCATATGGGCTCGCGCTCCGGATTGGCTGAGGCCAAGGGGTCGGTAGTGGTTCGTGCCAAGTGCACAATCGAAGAAATCCGCAAAGGAAGAACTGCCATTGTGGTTCATGAAATTCCCTATCAGGTGAACAAGGCCAATTTGATCGAAAAAATTGCCGAACATGTGCGTGAAAAACGTATTGAGGGTATTTCTGATCTGCGTGATGAATCTGATCGTACTGGCATGCGCATTGTTATTGAGATCAAACGCGACGCCAATGCCGAAGTTGTCTTAAATCAGTTATATCGCTATTCGCAATTGCAAACCCGCTTTGGTGTTAACATGCTGGCGCTGGATCATGGTCGCCCAAGGCAGATGAATTTGCGTGATATGCTAGAGGCCTTTATTGATTTTCGTATTGAGGTCATTGCCCGGCGCTGCCGGTTTGATCTGGCCAAGTCACGGGATCGGGCGCATGTGCTGGTGGCGCTGGCGGTGGCTGTTGCCAATATTGATGAGGTGATTGCCTTAATAAGAAATTCACCCAATCCGGCCGCAGCACGGGAGTCTTTGCGCGCCAGATCATGGCCTGCGCGCGATATGGGGGCGCTGGTTGATCTGATTGCTGATCCTCGCTCCAGGCTGGATGATGAGGGTGGCATCAGACTTACCGCCGAACAGGCAGGTGCGATTATGGATTTGCGTCTGTCCCGGTTAACTGCTCTGGGCGGCGATGAGATTAGCGACGAGGCCATGAAAATATCCAGGTCTATCGCTGACTTGTTGGAAATTTTGCGTTCCCGCGAACGGGTTTTGCAGATTATCCGTGATGATTTGATGGAAATCCGTGAAGAATTTGCCGTACCGCGTCGTACCCAGTTTGTTGAAGGTGAGCTGGATATGGATGATGAGGCGTTGATACCTCGTGCTGAAATGGTGGTCACATTTACGGCGCAGGGTTACGCCAAGCGTACACCTTTGGGGGTTTATCGTGAGCAGCGCAGAGGCGGCACCGGCCGTGCCGGCATGACCACCAAGGATGAGGATTTTGTCAGCCAGGTGGTTGTCGCATCTACTCATGCGCCAATTCTTTGCTTTTCATCTGCGGGCATGGTTTACACCCTGAAGGTCTGGCGTTTGCCGCAAGGGGATCCAAGAACCAAAGGCAAGGCTCTGGTCAATCTGCTTCCACTTGATGCCGGTGAAACCATTACATCTATTCTTGTGCTGCCTGAAGACCAGGATAGCTGGAGTGATATGGACGTAATGTTTGCCACGCGCTCTGGCCGGGTGCGCCGTAACAAGCTTTCTGATTTTGCAAATGTAATGCGAAATGGCAAGATTGCCATGAAGCCTGATGAGGGTGATGGTATTTTGGCGGTTGAACCGTGTTCGGCAGATGACGATGTTCTGCTTACCACCAGACAGGGCAAATGTATCCGCTTTCCTGTGGAGGCGGTGCGGGTGTTTGTTGGTCGCACGTCTACCGGTGTGCGCGGTATTCGTCTGGCCGATGGTGACGAGGTTATCTCTATGGCAATACTGCGCCATGTGGACATTGTTCCAGCGGAGGCCAGAGCATATCTGAAGCAGTCTAATGCAGCACGCCGGGCCTCAGGCGATGAAATAAACGAAGATGATATAATAAGCGAAGAAGGTGAGGAGGCCGCCCTGTCACTGGAGCGCATTGCCGAACTTGGAGCAGCAGAGCAATTTGTACTTACACTGTCCGATAATGGCTATGGCAAGCGCACATCTGCCTATGAATATCGGGTTTCAGGGCGCGGGGGCAAGGGACTGATTGCCCATGATCTGCGGCTGGACAAGATGAAGGGCGCGCATTTGGCCGCTTCTTTTCCTATTGCGGAAGAAGATGGTGTTATGCTGGTTACCGATGGTGGCCAATTGATACGAATCCCCGTAGCCGGAGTAAGAATTGCCGGACGGGCAACGGCTGGTGTGACCATTATTCGCTTGCGTGGAGAGGAAAGGGTCGTTTCCGTACAAAGGGTGGTCGAAACCGAAGAAGAAGCAGAAGACAGTGGTGGTGACAGCACAGCGGCTGGATAGCATGCGCAAGGACGGGTGGGATGATAGTTGAGTTGCCAGTCTTGTTTGCATTATACAATCCCAATATATTATTCATGCTGTTTTTACCGCAATTAGGGTACTGGCTTCAGTTTTTCTGATATTGGCGTTTTACTTGATGGGTTGTGGGTTATCGGTGTAGGCACTTTACGTCGGGTATTGCAAAATTCATGGGTGCAAAGTCTGATGAAATGGGCTACAGGTTTTGTCTATCTATTTATAGGTGTTTTGGTTTTGGCCAAAGGCATCAGGCTAAGTCAGGCATAATCATGCGAACAGGACTGTTTCCCGGAACATTTGATCCCGTAACCAATGGCCATATTGATCTGGTCGGACGGGCAGTAAAGCTTGTTGATCGTCTGGTGGTAGGGGTGGCTACAAATGCCGAGAAGAAACCGCTTTTTTCACTGAATGAGCGCGTTGAAATGGTAAGTCACGAGGTGGACAGATTTCAGGAGCAAGCCGAAGTTATAGTCAAACCCATGACGGGGCTGCTCATGCACTTCGCCGAGGAGGTAGGTGCTAATGCCATTGTGCGAGGCTTGCGCGCTGTATCGGATTTTGAGTATGAGTTTCAGATGGTTGGAATGAACCAGCATTTGAACTCGGATATTGAAACCATGTTTTTAATGGCTGACCCGCGTCATCAGGCAATTGCCTCAAGATTGGTAAAGGAAATTTGCCGATTGGGAGGAAATATTAAGCCATTTGTATCTGAAAATGTTGCAACCTTGTTGGAGAATAAGTTTAAGAATGATACGTAATTTCATACCCCTGGTTCCTATTATAGCCGCCAGCCTGTTTGCTTGCGGAGCTGCGGAGCCTGAAGATTCATCCATTATCGCGGCAGCGGAAACAGAAGAGCAAGCAGAACAGCCGGCAGTAATTATTCCGCAAGGTGATATGTTCCGGCCTGTTGGCGCAGTAGATGTTTCGGCTTTTGATGACCCTGAAACTGCTCCGCAGGATTGGCGCAAAGTGGCTCCTGAGCAATTGATTTTGCTAAAGACATCTCATGGGGTGTCCCTGATTGAAATGTCACCGGAATTTACGCCGGGCCATGTGGCGCAATTTTCCTTTTTGGCCCGTAGCGGCCATTTTGTTGGATTGCCATTTCATCGTGTGATTGAGGGCTTTATGGCACAGGCCGGAAACACGGCTTTGCTGTCCAAAGAGCCGGCGCCGACATCTGTCTTGCCTGCTGAGTTCAACTTTCGCAGACCACCTGAAACCAATATGGTAGTAACGTCGGAGCGACGCTCTGCAGATGCCGGGTTCATAAACGGGTTCAAAATTGCCTCACAAAATCCAATGCTGGCAAGTATGACCGCTGATGGAAAGGTGCAGGCATGGCCGCTGCATTGTCCCGGAGCAGTAGCGGCTGCCCGACTTGGAAGTGATATTAACAGTGCTAATGCTGAGTTTTATATAACAACAAGCTACCCGGAAAGTCTGGATAAGAAGTATACAGTGTGGGGACGGGTAAGGGCCGGTCTTCGCAATGTTTATAAGATCAAGAAGGGAGAGCCGCCAATGCCTCCTGATCTGATCGAGGCTTTTTCGCTGGTATCTGATCTTGACCCTGCACAGGCACCGCAAGTGTGGGTAATGAATACTGATAGCCCAACATTTGCTAGTTATCTGGAAGGCCTGCGCTTGCAGACCGGAGCGCTGCCCGATGTATGTAATATTGACGTGCCGGTGATTGTTCGCTGGCCTTAAATGCTTGATTAAAGGAAGTAAAATGAGTGAAACTAACGACAGGTTTTTGACGCTTAAGCTGTCTACCGGTGATGTGAAAATCCGTTTGCGGCCGGATCTGGCCCCAAAACATGTAGAGCAAATATCAAGACTGGCTGGCGAGGGCTTTTATGATGGTCTGACATTCCATCGGGTCATTGACGGGTTTATGGCCCAGGGTGGTTGTCCTGATGGCACCGGAATGGGTGGTGCCGGTAATCATGTGGATGCAGAATTTTCCGAAGAATCCCATCAGCGCGGGATTTGCTCCATGGCCCGCTCACAGAACCCCAATTCAGCCTCTAGCCAGTTCTTTATCTGTTTTGATGATGCCAGTTTCCTTGATCGTCAATACACCGTGTGGGGCGAGGTTGTTTCCGGCATGGATGCGGTAGATGCGCTACCAAAGGGTGAGCCTCCGGCAAACCCTGGCGTAATTGAAAGCGCCAGCGTCAGCGGCTGAATTCTTGTAATTTGAAGCCTCTTCATGCGTGTTGATGATTTTGATTTCTTCCTTCCCGAAGATCGGATTGCCTTGCGTCCTGCTGTGCCCAGAAACAGCGCGCGCATGTTGCAGGTTGATAGCAATGGGAAGTTTAGCGACCACATAGTGGGTGCTCTGGGCAAATTTCTGGTGCCCGGAGATGTGCTGGTTTTGAATAATACCAAAGTTTTTGCCGCGCATTTGCATGGGGTGCGTCCGGCTCGATCTGTTGGCGGTGGGGGGCCGGCTCAGGTTTCGATCAATTTGCACAAGTGTCTTGATGAGCAGACCTGGCTGGCTTTTGCGCGGCCGGCAAAGCGCCTGCGGGTGGGTGATGAGCTTAGCTTTGGCGGCTCATTGCAGGCCAGGGTCGTGCATAAGAGTATGGATGGGCAGGTGCAATTGCGTTTTAATGCCTCTGGCGCGCAGTTGGACAAGCTGTTTCATCAGGCAGGAGAGGTGCCTCTGCCACCATATATCGGTAGCAAACGTTCCGTTGATGCCAGGGATTTGTCTGATTACCAAACGGTATATGCCGACGAGACCGGGTCGGTGGCAGCGCCAACTGCGGGTCTGCATTTTACCAATGCCATGCTAAAGGATCTGGCATCCAGAGGTATCGAGATTTGTTATATTACCTTGCATGTTGGAGCAGGCACCTTCCTGCCGGTAAAGGTGGATGATACCGATCAGCACCAAATGCACGCAGAATGGCGTGAGATACCGCCACAGAGCGCCAGTACGATAAATCAGGCCAGAGAGGCAGGGCGCCGAATTATCGCAGTGGGAACCACTTCCCTGCGCTCTTTGGAAAGTGCGGTTTCGGCAGATGGTGAAGTCGTGGCCGGGCAGGGCGATACAGATATTTTTATTACGCCGGGCCACGATTTTAAGGTAATAGATGGCCTGTTGACGAATTTTCATTTGCCAAAGTCGACCCTGTTTATGCTGGTGAGTGCATTTTGCGGGCTTGGAGCCATGCGCAAGGCTTATGAGCATGCAATCAACTCCGGTTATCGGTTTTATTCCTATGGTGATGCCTGTTTGCTGTGGCGTTCCGGGTGCGACAAAACCGGAAAAAGCGATCTTTG
>JALSYJ010000010.1 GCA_027071965.1 Robiginitomaculum sp.
TTCCTTTTTCTATTCCCCTGGCCAGACGAGCCGGATTGGTGACAAATAAGTCATCGCCAACCAATTGCACATTATCGCCCAGAACTTCAGTCTGGATTTTCCACCCTTCCCAATCATCCTCATGCAGGCCATCTTCAATGGAAAAAATTGGAAAACGATCACACAGGCGCTTCAGATAATCTACCATTTCCCCAGAATCATAGCGCACACCTTCGCCTTTTAGCTCATACACTCCATCGGAATAAAACTCTGAAGCTGCGCAGTCTAAAGCAAATACAAAATCATTACCCAGCCGATACCCGGCCTTGGCAATGGCGCCATCAAGGAACTCCAGTGCCTTTACTGCCGAGCCAATATCAGGAGCAAAGCCACCTTCATCACCGACATTGGTATTTAAGCCGGCATCTTGCAATTTGGATTTAAGTGCGTGGAATACTTCGGCACCCATGCGAAGAGCGCTGGCAAAACTGTCAGCGCCCACCGGCATAATCATAAATTCCTGAATATCGATCGGATTGTCAGCATGTTCCCCGCCATTGATCACATTCATCATCGGCACCGGCAGGGTTCTGGCATTAACTCCGCCAACATAGCGAAACAGGGGCAGTCCTTGCGCCTCGGCTGCGGCTTTGGCCACAGCCAGCGATACACCCAAAATAGCATTGGCACCCAATCTGGATTTATTATTCGTACCATCCAGCGCAATTAGGGTTTGATCTATTCTACGCTGATCAAGCGCATTAAACCCGCCAATGGCATCAAAAATTTCACCATCCACATGGGAGGCTGCCCGGTTCACGCCTTTGCCGCCATAGGCAGATGAACCATCGCGCAATTCCACAGCCTCATGAGCGCCGGTCGAAGCTCCCGAAGGCACTGCTGCGCGCCCCATGGCCCCGCTCTCCAGCACCACGTCAACTTCCAGAGTGGGATTGCCGCGACTGTCCAGAATCTCACGGGCGTGGATATCAACAATACCGGTCATTTGCTTCTCCTGATGAGGGATTTTGATGATTCACTACTTGTACGCTTTATGCTCGCAAATAAAGGGGGGAAACCCAATTTGAACAAAAAAACGCCGCCTTACAAAGTAAAAGCAGCGTTTTTGCAAACCTTGGGAAATTTGTACTAGTCTTCCTGCGCTGGCAAGATTTGCCGACCACGATACATGCCGGTTTTCAGGTCAATATGATGGGGACGGCGCAGCTCGCCGGAATCGGCATCCTCAATATAGGTGGCAGCAGCCAGACGGTCATGGCTGCGGCGCATTCCTCGACGGGAGCGGGTGATTTTACTTTTAGGTACTGCCATGGGAAAAATCCTGATTGGTAAAACTGATCAAAAATGAGAGACAGCAATAAATTACTGATTAAGAGCGGGCAGATACCCTATCTTGCCCGTATCGGCAAGAGCAAATGCGACATTTTGACAAAGGGGGTGCAATCAGGCGGAATTTGTGCTATACAATGATCTCGGTCGTCCCCTTCTGACGCACGATCGCAAACGACTAGATATATGCTATATGAGGGTCGTAGCGGTTCAGACAGGACGACCGTTTTTTTGCGCCCTTCTGCTTCGCCCCCCTTTGCCGGAAATACAAATACGGCCACCAATGGTGGCCGTATTCATAACATTGCCCTTTGGGAGCTTGTTTAGCCAGCAGCCAAAACCGCCAATAGCAGCAGCGCTACAATATTGGTGATCTTGATCATCGGGTTTACAGCCGGGCCAGCAGTATCCTTATATGGATCGCCAACAGTATCGCCGGTAATGGAGGCTTTGTGGGCTTCGGAGCCCTTACCGCCATGAGCACCGTCCTCGATGTATTTTTTAGCATTATCCCAGGCTCCGCCGCCTGCAGTCATTGAAATGGCAACAAATAACCCATTTACAATCACACCCAAGAGCATTGCGCCAACAGCGGCCAGCGCTTCGGTTTGTCCTGCGACTGCGTCTACTGCAAAATACAGCACAATAGGAGACAATACCGGAAGCAAAGATGGTACGATCATCTCGCGAATGGCCGATTTGGTCAAAATGTCTACAGCTTTGCCGTAGTCTGGCTTATTCTTGTATTCCATAATACCGGGAATTTCGCGGAACTGGCGACGCACTTCCGTAACCACCGACTCAGCAGCACGACCCACAGCCATCATCGACATGCCACCAAACAAATATGGTAACAAGCCACCAAACAAAAGCCCGGCAATCACATATGGATTTTCCAGCGAGAAGTTTGGCTCAATGTGCAACAGGTGCTTTACGTCTTCGGTATAGGCGGCAAACAAAACCAGAGCGCCCAGACCAGCAGAACCAATAGCATAACCCTTGGTTACAGCTTTGGTCGTATTGCCCACAGCATCAAGCGTGTCGGTAGTGTTGCGAACATCCTCAGGCAGGCCGGCCATTTCAGCAATGCCCCCGGCATTATCAGTCACCGGACCAAAAGCATCCAGCGCCACAATAAAGCCAGCCAGAGCCAGCATGGTGGTCACGGCAATGGCAATGCCGAACAGACCAGCAAAGGCAAAAGTGGTCAAAATTGCAGCAATAATGATCAAGGCCGGCAGGGCAGTTGATTCAAGCGAAACCGCCAGACCTTGAATGACATTTGTACCATGACCGGACTCAGAGGCCTTGGCCACAGAGCGCACAGGACGAAAACTGGTGCCAGTGTAATATTCAGTCACCCAGACGATCAGGGCCGTAACCAACAGGCCAATCAAGCCGGAGAAATACAGATCCATGCCGGTAAACGTAGAGCCTTCAACAGCTCCCATACCATTGGGAAGCATTTGTTCGATTACAAAATAGATGGCAATAACCGATAAAACGCCTGTAGCTATCAGCCCCTTGTACAGGGCTCCCATTACATTTTCACTGCCTTTGCCAAGGCTGACAAAGAATGTACCGATTACCGAGGTAACAATACAGGCCCCGGCAATAGCCAGAGGCAACAGCATCATCACACTTTGCAAGGCATTGGTAAAATAAATCGAAGCTAAAACCATGGTGGCGACAATAGTAACCGCATAGGTTTCAAACAAATCCGCCGCCATGCCTGCGCAATCACCGACATTATCACCAACATTATCAGCAATAGTCGCCGCGTTTCTAGGATCATCTTCAGGGATGCCAGCCTCGATTTTGCCAACCATATCGCCGCCAACATCAGCACCCTTGGTAAAGATGCCGCCACCCAAACGGGCAAAGATAGAAATAAGCGACGCCCCAAAGCCCAGAGCAACCATAGCGTTGATCACTGTACGCGAGCCAAGCTCCAAACCCATGACTGCAGTCAGCAAATAAAAATATCCAGCCACGCCAATCAGAGCAAAGCCCGCAACCAGCATGCCAGTAATTGCACCGGAGCGAAACGCAATCGACAAACCACCTGAAAGTGATTTACTAGCCGCTTCGGCAGTGCGCACATTGGCCCGAACAGATACCAGCATGCCAACAAACCCCGCAAGACCGGACAATACTGCGCCCAGCGCAAACCCGATAGCAACCAAAGCGCCAAGCATAAAGAAAATACCCACAAATACGACGACACCAACAGCGCCAATAGTAAGGTATTGTCGTTTCAAATAAGCATCGGCGCCCTCTTGAATGGCTTTGGCAATTTCTTGCATCTTTTCATTACCGGAGCTTGCCTTTAGCAAGGACATTGTTTGCACAATGCCATAAATAATGGCGAGTAGACCTGCGCCAATGACTAACAAAAGTTCCATGATATTTCCCGTACAGTTTCTGTTCCAGACAACGGGGAAATTGTGCAAACACGTTGGCTGCACCCCCCTCTATGGCGGGCTTAACGGGAAGTTAGCACAAGTGCAAGCCCGTGAGCCCTGCAGGACACGAAAAATATAACGGTTTTGTATTATAGATTCAAAAAATGTGGTTTATAACGCGGCGGCAGGCTCTATGGTTACGCTGATACCGCAGCCGCACGCATCGGTTTCATTGGGGTTTTTGAACACGAATTTACTGTGCAGGGTTTCCACTTCATAATCAATCACCGAGCCAAGCAAAAATAAAACCGCTGCTGCATCAATAAGGATTGTTACCCCTTTATCTTCGACTATTTCATCAAGCCTTGCCGGTTCCGTCACATAGTCCATGGTATATTCCATGCCGGCACAGCCGCCATTTTGAACGCCAACCCGTAAAAACCCGCGCTCTTTTTCCGCCAATAACTGTTTTATCCTGGAAGCAGCTTTTTCGGTTAAACTGACAATTTGAGGTTTCTTGCGCATGATTTTGGCAAGATGGGTTGCCATCATCATAATTGCAAGCCCTAAACTGTTCTATGGCCTTTATATTACTCAAATTTAAGTGGTCTTTTGTAACAATTAGCCGCAAAATAAATTTTGCCCGCCTTTAGGATCTGTTTTTGAAAGCATAATCATGCATCCGTTATTTTTAATTACCCCGCTTGCCATGATGCTAAGCACAGGAATTGCAATAGCCAAGCCAGACAAGTTAACCAGAATTATGGGATTTGGTGGCGTTTGCTCTGATTGTGACCTGTCCAAAAAGAACCTGTCCGGCGCCAATATGAACGGTGCCAGCTTTCCGCGCTCCGATTTTACTGCCGCAGATTTAAGCAATGCCAAACTACGCGGCTCTAATTTCTCCCGGGCAATTTTCAGACGCGCCGACCTTTCGGGGTCTTCTGCCACCGGGTCAAATTTTTCATGGGCTGATTTTTCCGGCGCAACCCTCGATAATATGAACGGAAATGGCAATAATTTTTCAAGAGCTACATTAAACGGGGCCAAGGGAAAGTCAGCCGATCTGGTTGCCGCCAATTTCAGCTATGCCAAATTATTGGGAACATCCTTTCAGGATGCTGAATTCTCCTACAGTAATTTCAGCAACACTGATTTCTCCGGAGCCAAGCTGAATGAGGCCCGATTTGAGATGTCAAACCTGTCTTTTGTGAATTTCGGAGCCTCTGATTTGAGCAATGTCGAATTCAACCGGGTCGATCTGCAAAACGCCCGTTTTGATAATACTTTGCTCACCGGGGTTGTCTTTACCGAAGCATTCCTGCCCGGCGCCGATCTTTCAAAAGCTCGCGGTTTGACAGCGGAACAATTTGCTTCGGCCTGTGGTGATTCAAAGACCAGATTGCCTGAAGGACTGTCTCTTGCTGATTGCAATACCATAAGCTGGTCAAAACAATTTACCCGTATTAACGATAATGCTGCCAGCTTTAATCAGTCCCGCTTTGGCAATATGCGCAATCAGGATGTCCTTACCATTCACAAGGAAACCAAAAGAGCCTTAAATGAAGGCCGCAGAGCCCTTCTCGAAGCAGGTCGGGCTCTGGCCGTAACACTGGAAAATCCAAACCTGGAAAACCTTACCGGCCAGCAAAACTTGTCAGTACCGTCAAAAAGTACGCTACTTCAGCAACACCAGCAGCGATCACTGGATCGTATCATTCGCTCTTTGACGAAGTTGAGGCTTTCTTCAGGCGCGGCGCAATCCGAAATTGATCAGGCAATCATCGAGCTAAAAAAGGCACAGGAAATCATGAAACAGAAAAATCAGGATATGGAGATAGCAGTCAAATAAGCAATCACCCCCTCACCATTAGCTCTCCTTCTTTGGTGGTTCAATGGGCCTTATGTGCAACTCGCGCAATTGCGCCTGATCCACCTTATTTGGGGCCTGCATCATCAGATCGCGGGCCTGCTGATTCATCGGGAACAGTATTACTTCGCGGATATTTTCCACTCCGGCCAACAACATGACAATACGATCAATGCCCGGCGCAATGCCGCCATGAGGCGGGGCGCCGAACCTGAATGCGTTTAGCATGCCACCAAATTTTTCCTCAACCACGTCCGGCCCATAACCAGCCATTTCAAAGGCTTTTAGCATAATTTCCGGGCGATGGTTCCGAATAGCGCCAGAGCTAAGCTCGACACCGTTACAGACGATATCATATTGGTAAGCCAATATCTCCAGCGGGTCGGTGTTTTCCAGTGCCTCCATACCGCCTTGAGGCATTGAAAACGGATTGTGTGAAAAATCGACACGCTTTTCGTCTTCATTCCACTCAAACATTGGAAAATCCACAATCCAGCAGAACTTAAACTCATCATCTGAAACAA
>JALSYJ010000011.1 GCA_027071965.1 Robiginitomaculum sp.
AAGCTTTGCCTGTAATCCTGCCTTGGCCTCTCTGGCTGCTGCCGCCGCCGAATCAGCTGCCTTTGTGGCTTCACGGGCTTCGCGCAAATCCGAATCAGCCTGCGCCAGGGCATCAGAAGCTTCTCGCGCCCGTTTTTCAGCGACTTCATACTCTGCAAATATTTTCTGCCGTCTGTCGGCAATTTCTTCTGGCGCACTTTCAGCCGTTTTAAGGCGCGACTTGGTTTCCTCCTGCCGAATGCGCAAGGATGTTAATCGCTGTTCCGAGCTATCCTTACGGGTGCACCAGCTTTCGATTTCCTGGTGCAGTATTTTTTTGCGCTGGGCCCGATCTTCAAATTCACGCTCAACCGATTGCAATGAAGCGGCAGTGTCAGCCGCTGTTTGGCGGGCCTTATCCCGCTTTATGCCTGCTTCAGCTAATTGTTTTTCTAACGCATCAATATCCATGGCATCAGCTTTTGCCATGGCAGCTTGCGCCTGGGCCAGTTCTTTGGCGGCAACTTCAAGTTCAGCCCGCCAATGTTCCAGCTTTTGCGACAGGGCCTCTGCCTTGGCTTCACGCTTAAAATCACTTTGACGCAAATCATCAACATGGCGCTGCGCTTCTCGTGCTACCTGCTGTTTTTCAGGCATTTGCCGGCGCTCGGATTTTAATTGCTCAAACTGCTCCTGTCGTGCCTGTTTGGCCGCAAGCCAGTTTTCACGTTGTTGTTGCTGTTCATCTTTGGCCTTAGCAATTTCAGGCCCCAAAGCCTGTAGCCGGTTTTTCTGCTCCAGCCGAATAGCGGCACCTGATTGCGCATCGGTGTTTATGTGCAGTCCATCCCAGCGCCATAAGTGCCCTTGTGTGCTGACCAGACGCTGACCTGGCAATAATCCCCGCCACATGCTTTCACCAAGTTCAGCTTCGACTACCCCAACCTGAGACAACCGGGCATTTAGCGATGAAGGAACCTGCACCTTGTCCGCCAGAAGAATAACCCCTTCGGGTAATTGCTGGTCGGCTTTGGCGCCTTTGCCCCAGTGCGCCGGGGCATCTGGATCAAGACCTATCTGTAAGTCATCACCAAGGGCTGCGGCCAAAGCCTGCTCAAAACCGCTATCCACTTCGATCTGCTCGGACAGGGGCAGCCAGTCGCCTTGCGATGCAGATGCCACCGCCTTTTCCAATCCGTCCTGTTCAGCCCGAAGCTGATCATAAATGCGCCGGGCCTTGTCAAAAGCCTGCCGAGAGGAATTTACAGCTTCTTCTGCCTGCGCCAATTCCTGTTCGGCGTCACTTATTCTGGCTCTGCAGGCTGAGACCTCATTGGTGGTTTTCTCCAATTCCTGTTCGGCGGATTTAAGCTCTGCCAGTTTTTGCAGATCCGGCTCGAGGATTTTAATTTGTGACATGGCTGCTGCCAGTTCTTTTTCAAGACGCTGTTTTCTGTCACGAAGCGAAGCAAGATTACCCTGTGTGCTGGTGATGCTGGCCTGTTGCTCGGCATGAGCTGTCATGAGTTTTTCAAACTCGGCCTCAGCATCATCGCGGGCTCTGGCCGCAGCCGCAGCCTGCTTTTGCAGGTTTGAACGGGTTTCATGGGAGTCGCTTTGTGCAAAAGCTGCTAATTCGGATTGTTCATCCTGTAATCTTGCAATATTGGCCCTTGCATCTTCAACCAACTCATTTTCATGGTGCAAGTCCCGTTCAATTTCCTGCAAACGAAGCTCTAGGGCTGTCTGTCGGGATTGGGCTTCACGTTCATCGCGGGCTACGCTCTCTCTTGCTGAGGACAGCCTTGCAACCAATGCGGTGGCAATTGCCTGCTCCTCACGCAAATCATCCATACCCACACTGGCAGCTTCCATTGCCGCCAGTGCTCTAGCCGCTGTCCCGGCAAGATCCCCAGATGTTCGTTGCAACTCATCCAGTTCCTGCTGCACAGCATCCAGCGCAGCTTTGGCTTCAGTCCAGCGCAGCAAATAGGCAA
Organism: Robiginitomaculum sp.; assembly: GCA_027071965.1. GTDB lineage: Bacteria > Pseudomonadota > Alphaproteobacteria > Caulobacterales > Maricaulaceae > Robiginitomaculum_B. Next base: position 1,977 of record JALSYJ010000011.1, read on the forward strand.
ATGACTCAAGCGCCCGGATTTCTGCAGACAGATTGCGATAACGTGAGGCAATTCGCACCTGTCGCTTTAACTGCTGGTGCTGCATTTGCAATTCTTCGCTAATATCATCCAAGCGGGATAAATTGGTTTCTGCGGCCCGCAAGCGTAATTCCGCCTCATGACGGCGGGTGTGCAGGCCCGAAATACCGGCGGCTTCTTCTAAAACCCGGCGCCGGTTTTGCGGCTTTGCCGAAATCAGCTCATTGATCTGCCCCTGCCGCACCAAAGCCGGAGAATTGGCACCAGTGGAGGCATCGGCAAATAGTAATTGCACATCCTTCGCCCGGCATGACTTGCCATTTATGTGATAGCTGGAGCCAGCCCCGCGATTGATCCGGCGCGACACTTCTAATACATCAGCGTCGTTAAACTGTGCAGGAGCACTGCGATCAGAATTATCAATCACCAGTACGACGCTGGCCTGATTGCGGGCAGGCCTTGCATTAGTGCCTGAAAAAATAACATCATCCATCGCACCGGCACGCATGGCTTTGGCGGAATTGGCACCCATTACCCAGCGCAAGGCTTCGAGTAAATTGGACTTTCCACAGCCATTAGGGCCGACAATGCCGGTTACTCCGGTCTCGATCCTGAATTCAGCGGCATCGACAAAGGATTTAAATCCGACAAGTTTCAGCGAGGTGAATTGCACGTATTATTCGTCCGATGCTGCCAGTATCGGATCAATAATTTTAGCAAAATCATCAAAACTTCGCATGTTTTGTGCCAGCTCACCATTGATTACAAAACTTGGCGTACTGTTAATGCCCCAGGTCTCGCTAGCGTGTTTGCTGACTTCCTGAATGCGGGTGATATTCTGTGGATCGGCAAGACATGTTTCAAATTCTTCCGGGGATATTCCAGCAGTAGCAGCCAATTCCCGCAAGGCCTGACCAGGGTTTTGTGACCTTACCCAATACATTTGTTTTTCAAACAAAACGTCTATCATGGCAAAATACTTATCAACATCAGCCTTGCACCGGGCAATGGCCTCACCACCAACCGCCAGCCGAACCGGCGGTGTAGGAAACTGGCGAAATACGAACCGAACCTTTCCGGTTTCAATGTATTTACTCTTGATGTCCTTGTAGATGCCATTGTGGAAAGTTGCACAGTGTGGACAAGTCAAAGAGGCAAATTCGACAATGGTCACTGCTGCATCCGGATTTCCAATGGCCATATCGTCATCCCGCTCAATGGCTGAACGGCCGGAGCTACCACTGTCAGCACCACACGCCGCAAGCCCCATGGTTACAGCAAGGGCAATAGTTGCAAACACATTACGTCGGTTCAGATGTTTCACTACACTCTCCTAAAAGGTCATTTACATTGCTCACACAGCCGTGATTCGCCCAAACCATGCAAGATAATTAGCCATCGTCAGTACGGGACATAACCCCCATTCCCAACTCACGCAATGCGTTCCTTAGTTCATCAGATGCAATATTTTTCAACTGCTCATCAAGAGCGGTTAACTCGGACGGTGTGCATCCGGCCTTTTGAACGAAAGTCCCTGTCTTCGGCAAAGGTGCTGACACCGGGCCTTGAACAATTCGCAAACCTGTCACCCGGCCGGAGCCTGCAAGCAGATTAATCCGTTCAAGCAATTGGCTGGATTGCGCCTGCACCAACAGCGCGGCACTGCCTCTGGCGCGCACGGTAAGTGTTTGTCCGTTTTTGTTTCCGGATAATTTATCAGGAGTACAAACAGCTGCCAGACGAGGCCCGGCAATATCCTGCCAGCGCATTTTTAACTCACGCACTCCGGGACCGAATTTTTTGCCCATGGGGCGCAGGATTTTGCGAACCGCCCGATCAGGGCGTGACATGCCTCGCGCCGCAGGCCGGGCCGGGGTCAGTAATAACCGGGCAGCCTGCTGCGCCTCTGGATGCAGCTTGCCAGATAAGTTTATATCGCGTTTCATGCGGATAATAATCAGACCAAAATCAGAATTTTACAAGAGGCATAAGGAAAAACCTGCAAAGTCAGGCCATGACCAAAACCACATATAAAACCAGATATGAAACAAGGTGTTCTTGATCGCCGTTTTGAGCTTCATCACCTTGTAACAAGATGATCAATACGGACGTCCAGCCATATGTTTACTGCTGGCACCAACCCTTACTCCGTGGACAAGATGGCAACAGGTTTTAATAGTATGGCGCTAGTTAGCAATTTATCCAAACCGTCTTTTTAGCCAATTAACCATCAGGTTTGACAGCTCTTCCGGGGCTTCCCACTGGGTCCAGTGGCCGATACCTTTTATTATGTGGACCTCAAGATCCTTGACCCTCTCTTCCATGCCATCGATCAATTTTGGCGGCAGGAAAAAGTCCAGTTCAGCACCGATCATCAGACTTGGCTGGTGTATGGTATAATCAACCCCTTTCATGCGTTTCCAATTGGCACTGAGATTGCGATAATAATTGATACCGCCGCTAAAACCTGATTTTTCATAGACCTTGGCATAAATCTCACGTTCTTCCCTAGGCATGACCAAAGTATCTTCATCAGCGCCGGAAAACCTGGCAAAGCGTTTCAAAAAGTGCGTGGCGCTCGCCGGAGTGCGGGACATTTTTTTGGGTGGAGGCTTACCAAAGATAAAATCAAAAAAATCGTTCTCATGACCACTGAATGCGGCCTCGGCCACGCCCTTTTCCTGAAAGCGCACAATATAATTGTCATCGCCATAGGATTTGCGAAACAGCGCAACCGGGTCAGCAGGTGCGCGCGGGCTGTGCGGAGTGTTAACCCCGATCAAACCAGCCACTCGCTCCGGCACCAACAATGCCGCCGGCCATGAAACAAAGCCTCCCCAGTCATGGCCAACCCATATTGCCGCATCCCTGTTAAGTGCATCAAGCAAGCCGGTCATATCCGATAACAGGATATCAATGCCGTAGGCTGAAACCTCATCTGGACAATCAGAAGCTCCAAATCCGCGCATATCCGGGGCAATAACGTAAAATCCCGCCTCTGCCAAAGCTGCCATTTGATGTTGCCACGAACGAGCCAGTTCCGGCCAGCCATGTAATAACAGCACCGTCGGCCCGGTTCTGGGACCAGCTATGTGTACTGATAGTTTAATACCATTGGTGGCAATGCGGGTGGGAGCGGGGAAGTTCATTACTTATCCTGCTTGCGAATTAGATCCCAGCTATAAAGCGCAAGACCGGCCCAGATCAAAACGAATGTAATAGTGCTTTGTACCGTAAATTCCTCGCCATACCAAATAGCAAACAAAAACTGTAGGCTCGGAGCCAGATACTGGACAAGCCCCACTGTTGCCAGATCAAGCCTTCTGGCACCAAATGCAAATAAAAACAGTGGCACAGCCGTAAGCAGGCCACCAAAAATCAATAAGGCCGGGGCCAGAAGCCCTGAACCTGTGAAATGCCCCTGACCACTGGTTTCAAGCCATAACACGCCAATTAACAGGAACGGTGAAAGCATAAGGGTTTCAATGAACAGGCCCGGCCCGGCTTCAGCCTGTACAATTTTTCTAAGCAGGCCATAAATCCCGAACGTCAAAGCCAATGACAGGGCCAGCCACGGCACCTCCCCAACCAAAATCACCTGATTGGCGACACCCAAGGCCGCCAGGGCAATGGCAATCCAGCGTAGGGAGTTTAGTCTTTCCTGTAGAAATACAAACCCTAGCAGCACATTAACCAGTGGATTTATGAAATAGCCAAGGCTGGCCTGAGCAATATGTTCATTCATCGCGGCCCATGCAAACACGAACCAGTTAAATGCCACCATCAATGACGTAATCGCCAAAATTCCCAACACCTTAGGGTTAGACAGCAAGACCTTTACTTCGGCAAACCGTCTTGTGGCCAACAGCAAAATACCAACAAACAAGCTGGCCCAGATCGCCCGGTGAAAACTAACTTCCAAGGCTGTAATAGGCGGTAGAAATTTGAAATAAATTGGCGATACGCCCCAAATGAAAAAGGCAGAAAAAGTGGCCCAAAAGCCAATTTTGCTGCAGGACGTCACGCGATCAACATGCCTCGATTAAGCGCAAGCTCCGCAATTTGCACGGCATTTAATGCAGCCCCTTTGCGCAAATTATCCGAAACCACCCACATATTAAGGC
>JALSYJ010000012.1 GCA_027071965.1 Robiginitomaculum sp.
CGGTTTCGGAAAAATAGGGTGATGTAAAATCGCCCGTTCGTGGCGATCATAAGCTTCCAAAAGGAAAGACGGTTCGCCGCCTTTCCTTTTTTTATGAAAATATGCTTATGCCCAATTTTATCAAAACCTCCCGCTTGTCGTTGACGCCCTTTGAGCGAACAGACATCGACCGATTTATTGAACTGGTAAATGATGAGGCTGTGGCACTAAGCCTTGCCAGCTTACCACTTCCGTTCACAGCACCCGATGCCCAGGCATGGCTTGCTGACCGAGAGCAACAGCAAGCATCCACTAATAAATATTTATTTGCAATCAAAACCAAAACATCTGGTTTCATCGGTGTCATTGGCATGGACAGACAGGACGAAAAATTGTTTGATCTTGGGTATTGGTTGGGGCGTGAATTTTGGGGACAAGGTTATGCCAGCGAAGCGGCATCCGCCATACTGCATTGGGCAGAAACCAATGTTGGCATCAAAGCGATTACCGCCGGATATTTTCAGGATAATCCAGCTTCAGGGCGGGTGCTGGAAAAATCCGGGTTTTTACACACCGGAGTGAAAACCATGCGATACAGTCAGGCGCGCGGTAAAAAAGTCAAAAGCATAGGCATGATCTGGCTGGGAAACACATTTGTAAGTCATGCGGGAGAAGTTTTATGAACATTGAAACAAGGCGACTGCTTTTGCGGGAGTTTAGTCTGTCTGACGCACCCCGGCTGACTGAGATGATTGCTGTGCCCGAAATTATCCGCATGCTGGAACGACCGCCATGGCCATATCATTTAAGCGATGCAAAATTGTGGCTGCGCACATTAAAGGGCCGCCGACAAAGCGGCGAATCCTATGCTTATGCTATTGATATACCAGATGAAAAATTGATTGGCTGTATTAGCTTGGAAAAGAAAAATTCTGATGTGTTCGGCCTTGGCTATTGGATCGGTAAGGATTTCTGGGGGCAAGGCTATGCGAGCGAGGCAGCTCATGCACTGATGAAGTGGGCTGTGGAGGAAATGAAAATTACAGCAATTACAGCCGGATATTTTGAAGATAATCTGGCATCAGCAAAACTATTGTCAAATCTTGGGTTTGTGGCTACAGGGTCTTTTTGCACTATAAACAATCCCCTGCGCGATAAACCTGTGAATTGTTTAGCCATGCGCTGGGATGCTCCGTAATAAAAATCCAGTAAATACCAGTGTCTTTCTTTGCGCTGATGGGTACAAAGCCGTAAAAGCATATTATGAAATTTCTTGATCAAGCAAAAATATATATTCAGGCTGGAGCCGGCGGTGCTGGTTCGGTATCGTTTCGGCGTGAAAAAAACGTGGCTCGTGGCGGGCCTGATGGCGGTGATGGCGGCAAAGGCGGTGATATCTGGATAGAGGCGGCTGATGGCCTTAATACCTTGATTGATTATCGTTATAAACAGCATTTTAAGGCAGGAACCGGCATGCACGGCATGGGTGGCAATCGTTCCGGTGCTGCTGGTGAGGATGTGGTGCTGCGCGTGCCAGTAGGAACGCAAGTGCTGGATGAAGATAGAGAAACCTTATTGCTGGACTTGACCCAAATTGGGCAACGTGAATGCTTGCTGGCGGGTGGTAATGGCGGCTGGGGCAATGCCCGGTTCAAATCTTCGGTCAATCAGGCTCCGCGAAAAGCCAATCCCGGTGAGCCAACTACGGATCGCTGGATATGGCTGCGCTTAAAACTATTTGCTGATGCCGGCCTGCTTGGTCTGCCCAATGCCGGAAAGTCTACTTTGCTGGCCAATGTTTCTGCGGCCAAACCAAAAACTGCGTCTTATCCGTTTACCACTTTGCACCCGTCATTGGGTGTGGTTGATATAGATCGCTCACGGCGTTTTGTGCTGGCGGATATTCCCGGTCTGATCGAAGGGGCTGCCGATGGTGCTGGATTAGGATCACGGTTTTTGGGTCATGTGGAGCGCACAGGGGTCTTATTACACCTGGTTGATGGTACCGATGATAATCCTGCACAAGCCTACAGGATTATTCGTACTGAGCTAAGCAGTTATGGCGGCGGGTTGTCTGAGCGCCCGGAAATTGTAGCCTTGAACAAGATTGATGCCATGAGTGAAGAGGACATAGCCCGCAAGCGTGCTGAACTGTCCGAGGCCTGCGGATCAGAAGTCAGATTGATTTCTGGTGTTTCCGGCAAAGGACTGACTGCCCTTATGAGCGATTTGGCACTCATTATCAAAACCGGCAGAAAACAAGAAGCCAGTAGCGGTGACGAGAGCAAACCATGGACACCGTAAATGCCAGGCAATTACTGCGTGCCGCCAGGCGTGTGGTGGTAAAGGTTGGATCATCCTTGCTGGTATCAAAGGCAAATGACCATTTGCGCCTTTCATGGATGCAGGCACTGGCTAGGGATATATCAAGTTTGCGCCAACAGGGTTGTGATGTGGTATTGGTCAGCTCCGGGGCCGTGGCATTGGGCCGACAACTATCCGGCGCATCTGGAAAGTCTCTTAAACTTGAAGAAAAACAGGCAATGGCTGCGATTGGGCAGGTTGAACTGGCCGGTGCCTGGAAAAAATGTTTTGCACACCATGACATAGCAATTGGTCAGGTATTGTTGACCGTTGACGATACGGAAAACCGCCGCCGTTGGCTTAATTCCAGCTCTACCTTGCACACATTGTTAAAGCTTGGGGTTATGCCGTTGATAAATGAAAATGACAGTGTGGCCAGTGATGAGATACGATATGGTGATAATGACAGGCTGGCGGCCAGAGCCGCACAAATGGTTGCAGCAGATTTGCTGGTTTTGCTTTCAGATGTAGATGGGCTTTACTCAGAGGATCCGCTTAACTCGAAAACCGCAACTCATATACCATTGGTTTTACGAATTACCGATGAAATAACCTCCATGGCTGGGCATTCTGTTTCCGGCCCCGGAACCGGCGGCATGATAACCAAGGTGTTGGCCTCAGGGATTGCTTCTCCTGCGGGTTGCGCAACCATAATTGCCGACGGTCAGGAGCAAGCCCCATTGTCATCCTTGCTGGATGGCGCCAGAAACACGATATTCCTGCCGCAGGTGAAACCAGCTCAGGCTCGTAAAAACTGGATTGCCGGTTCAGTCCAGCCCAAGGGCCGGCTGCATGTTGATGCTGGCGCCGCCCATGCCTTGCGCGAGGGAGCTTCCTTGCTGGCAGCAGGTATAACTAAGGTGCATGGGCAGTTTGAGCGTGGCGAAGCGGTACACATCATGGATGACAAATCCAGAAATCTGGCGCTTGGTCTGGTATCGTATTCTGCGCAGGAAGTGATAAAAATCCGTGGATTGCGTTCCGATCAGATCCAGGGCGTTCTTGGTTATGCGGCGAGGAAAGCTGTGGTACATCGCGATAATATGGTGATAAGTGCGTAAAAATGGCAAAGAATATCGAACAAAACATGTTAAAAATGGCTGCGCAGGCCAAAGACGCCAGTAAAACTCTGGCGCGAGCTTCGGCAAAGCGTCGCTCCTTGGCAATTGAAGCCATTGCCGATGCACTTAACGGGTCTAAGGATGAAATATTACGTGCCAATAAACAGGATCTGGAACGGGCCAGCACGAACAAGGTTTCTGCGGCTTTTATAGACCGAATGTCTTTAAACCCACAGCGTTTAGACGCCATGGTGCAGACTTTGCGTGATATTGCATTACAGCCTGATCCGGTAGGTCGGGAAATGGAAAGCTGGGTACAACCAAATGGTCTGCAATTTAGTAAAACCTCAGTGCCATTGGGGGTTATCGGGATTATTTATGAAAGTCGCCCCAATGTAACGGCTGATGCTGCGGCGCTTTGTTTGCGCTCAGGCAATGCGGCGATTTTGCGTGGCGGCTCTGATGCGCTTGCTTCTTCACTGGCCATTTTTGCCGCTATTCAGGAAGGTTTAAGGGCAACAGAAATGCCCGAAGGGGCAGTGCAACTTGTGGCTCATACTGATCGTTCCGCCGTTGGCTTTATGTTGCAAGGGCTAAAGGGGCAACTTGATTTGGTAATCCCCAGAGGTGGTAAGTCTCTGGTGTCACGAATACAGCGTGATGCCAGAGTGCCGGTTCTTAGCCATTTGGACGGTATTTGTCATGTGTATGTGCATAAGGATGCCGACCCGGAAATGGCGGTGGAAGTGGTACTAAACAGCAAGATGCGCCGGGTTGGGATTTGCGGCGCTGCGGAGTGTTTGCTGGTCGATGATAAATGTGCGGCGGATACTTTGCCTAAAATTGTTGATGCATTACATGATGCTGGATGTGAATTGCGGGCAGATGCTGCGGCTCGCAAGATAGACGCTCGCATGAAAACTGCCAGCGCTGATGACTGGGGCCGCGAGTTTTTGGCACCAATACTGGCCGTGCGGCTGGTTCGTGATCTGGATGAAGCTGTGGCGTTTATAGAAAAATATGGCTCCGGGCATACCGATGCCATAATTACCGATAATCAACAGCTAGCCCGGCAGTTTCAGGCACAGGTGGACAGCGCAATTGTTTTGCATAATGCCTCTACCCAGTTTGCTGATGGCGGAGAATTTGGTTTTGGCGCCGAGATCGGTATCGCCACGGGAAAACTGCATGCTCGTGGCCCTGTTGGTGCGATGCAATTGACTTCATACAAATATCTGGTGAGCGGAAATGGGCAAAAGCGGGCCGAATAGGAATTTTTCCTCAAGGGCGCAAGTGGAAGCCCTGGCCCCGAAGATGCGGGTGGGATTATTTGGTGGCAGCTTTAATCCTGCACATGCGGGCCATGTTCATGTAGCAGAAACCGCGCGCAAACGTCTGGCCCTGCACCGGGTATTATGGCTGGTTTCTCCGGGTAACCCGCTAAAACAACCAGAGGCATGGGATGGATATGAGCGCAGATCGGCCAGTGCCAGGGCCATAACTTCAAATTTGCCAGCACAATTTGTCTGTGAAAGCGAGGCGGTATTTGGCACCAGATACTCAAATGACACTGTTGCCGGGATCAAACAAAGATGGCCAGAAGTTCACTTTGTCTGGTTAATGGGTGCAGATAATCTGGCAAATTTTCATTTGTGGCGAAACTGGCAGCAATTGGCTAAAAGCATTCCAATTGCTGTGATTGCCCGCTCCAGTGATTCGGTGCGTGCCCGACTGTCTCCGTTTGTCCAAAGGTTTGCCCATTATCGCAAGCCTGCAGAAGCGGCTCAGTCATTAGTGGCAGATCAGGCCCCGGCATGGGTATATTTAACTGCACCCTATTGTGAACTCTCCTCTACTGCTATACGTGAAGCCACCAATATGGCCGGGCCTACTATTGGTGGGCGCAGCAAATCTTGAAAACAGTATGGACATGCAGAATAAATGAATACCTCAACAACAAAAGCCGGGCCGCAAATGGACTCCGGGCAATTGCTGGATTTGTTGCATCATGAACTAAAGGAAAACAAGGCCGAAGATATTGTCATTATCGATCTGGCTGGCAAGTCTTCGGTTGCTGATTATCTACTGATTGCAAGTGGCCGTTCCCAGCGTCATGTGAGCGCTATTGCAGATTATGTGCTACGTGCCGCCAAAGACGCAGGATTGGGTCATTTATCTACAGAAGGATTGTCCAGCGGCGATTGGATTTTGATAGATGCCGGTGATGTAATACTACACCTGTTTAGGCCTGAAGTGCGTGAATACTATAATCTGGAAAAGATCTGGTCGGTTTCTGTGACTGCAAAAACAGAAGAAACATGAAGCTCATTCTGCTGGTTTGTGGCAAGCTAAAACCGGGCCCGGAAACAGATCTGGTGCAGGATTATCTCAATCGGGCCAGGCGGCAGGGTCGCGGGCTGGGTATTTCTGATGTAATATGCAAACAAGTGCCGGTTAGGGCCAGCATGACGGCAGAAGCAATAAACCGGCTTGCTATGGAGTCAAATGCTGCTGAGTGTAAACGGGTGGTGCTGGATGAGACGGGAAAAAACTGGAGCACCAGACAATTTTCATCGCAAGTTAATTCATGGCGGGAAAGTGGGGTTCAGGAAATTGTTTTAATGGTTGGCCCGGCAGATGGATGGGGTATACAGACATTGGATAAAGCTGATTTGGTAT
>JALSYJ010000013.1 GCA_027071965.1 Robiginitomaculum sp.
TCGGCGGCAACAGCCCCAGATCCGTGGTGGCAACTGCCTGTTATATAGCCAGGGCCTTTGGCGCCCGTTCTGCCATGTCAATGACAGAGGCAAAACGCCTGTGTCCACATGCTGTCATCATCGCACCCAGATTTTCTGCATATTCTTGTGAAGCTAAAAAAATACGCAAAATGATGCACGAATTAACGCCATTGGTTGAGCCGGTTTCCATTGATGAAGCCTATCTTGACTTAAGGGGAACCAGACGAATACATAACGGCCCGCCAGTACAGATACTCATGAAGTTGCAAAACAAAATAGAGCGCGAATTAGGGCTTGGGGTTTCCATCGGTCTTTCACATAACAGGTTTTTGGCTAAAATTGCATCTGATCTGGACAAACCACGCGGGTTCAGTGTCATTGGCGAGGCCGAAACACTTGAGTTTCTTGGCAGCAAACCGCCAACTATCCTAAAAGGCGTTGGCCCTGCCTTTGGGAGCAGACTGCACCGTGATGGACTTTATAACCTTGGCCAGATCCGGGAGATACCGGAGAGGGAGTTAATGCAAAAATATGGAGAAAGTGGCTTGCGCCTGTCGCAGCTTTCCAGAGGAATTGGCTCCAGTAATATTCATCCAGAATCAAAAAGAAAATCGGTTTCCTGTGAAACTACGTTTGAGCGAAATATCAGCAAAGAAAAACCTTTGGAAAAAATATTATGGCGACTATGCGAGAAAGTCTCGGCACAAACGAAACAAAAAGGATATGCTGGATATACCTTAACACTAAGACTAAAAACCGCTGATCATCGGCGTATTACCCGCAGTATTACAATAGATCATCCCGTGCAATTGGCAGACACCCTGTTTCGTGAATTACGCCCGAAAATGAAAAAAGAGATCGGTATGATGAGTTTCAGGCTGCTTGGGGTGGGAATTTCCTCCTTGATTACAGTTCCTGAAGATTTTGTGGAACCGGTTAGCGACCTTTTGGAAAGTTCGCGCGAAAAAAGAGCTAAAACAGAGCTGGCCATGGACAAGACCCGGGCCAAATTCGGCAATCACGCAATCATAAAGGGCCGCTCTTTGCCTGATTACTAATAGTCTGTTTGATCAGAGCATTTTTAGCAAAAGTGGGAACCGGTTTTGCGGCCAAAAATGCGATAAACAAAGATTTGCATTTTTAGCAAAAATGGGAAGGTTTTTGTGTCCTATCGCCTAGAGGCTACTTGAGGACTCTTTGTGTGCGCTACCGCGACGGCAAGCCTCGCTACTTGAGCGCGGGTTTTGCGGTAAAAAATGCGACAGAAAAAGATTCAAATCATTTTAGTTCATTTTGAACCAAAGAATTCTCCAATAACCTGTTTGATCAGAGCATTTTCTTGAACCAGTCCAGAGGCTGATCCCAAAATCGGGCATTCTTACGGGAAAAAGCGCCCATATGCCCAATACGCTCAGAATCAATGCTTTTTGGACTCACCCAAACGGTTTTCTGCGGCGCTTTTGGATACCAACTTAAAGCCTCGGCCAAAGAAGCAGCAGTTACAACCGGATCATCAGTAAAGCCAAATGAGCAAATCGGTGATTGCACCTGATCAAACCAGTGCCTTCCCAAATGGCCTGCATGAAGATCCCTGGCCAGATATTGTCGCGTAAGACACCATCTACGCCATTGCCAGTAGACACCCGCAGGCAGATCTGTTCCCCGCCAACGTCCCTGCTGTTTTAGATAGCCATTTCGCCAGACATTAAGTGGCCCAACAAGATAAAAGAACATAAATTCAAGCAACCACTCACTTGGACGGTGTACGCCCCAATACCCTGAGCCAACTCCGACAAAGGCATTGGCGGTGATTTTATCGTGATTATCCATAAATCCGATAAAATGCCCGCCTACTGAATGGCCCAGAGTAAACAAGGGCAGTCCTGGCATTTGTCTTTGCAATTCATCCAAAGCGGCCGGGGCGTCCAACTTTCCCCAGTCAGACATTTTTGCCTTATATCCCTTTAATTGCTCCGGTCTGGACATGCCTACCCCGCGACAATCAAACAGCAAGCAGGCAAATCCACGAGATGCCGCATATTGGGCAAAATAACCATAAAAATCAGTGGTGACCGCTGTGGCAGAAGAAATCAGCAAGGCTGCCTTTGGTGCCTTTGGCACCAGCAACACCCCTCCAAGTTTTTGCCCGTCACGGGCGGAAAAGAATATTTTTGTTTCCAGCACACTCATCCCAACCTCCGCGGGCGCAAGATATGCCCCTTTACGCGCGGGTAAAGTCAATACCATTTTTGCTGACACTTGCTGGTACAATCTGAATTTTAAGGAAAACTGGTCTAAAATACAAATCCTGCTATTATTCATATATTGCAACCAACAACGAGCCAGATATGACAGATATAGACACCCGGCTAAAAGAACTCGGCATTGTTTTACCAAAACCTGCCACACCTATTGCCAATTATGTACCATTTGTCCGCTCAGGAAGCCTGTTATTTATATCGGGACAGATAGCCATTGGTGAACACGGTATAACAAGCGGCACTCTGGGTCGTGATATGGATATAGCGACCGGAAAAGACGCAGCCCGCTTATGCGCTATCAACCTGCTGGCGCAGGCATCAGCAGCACTGAATGGAGATTTAAGCAAAGTAAAACAAGTAGTAAAGCTGGGCGGCTTTGTACAGACAGACCCCAGTTTTATCGATATACCCAGTGTGATGAACGGCGCTTCTGATTTAATGGTTGAGGTATTCGGAAATCAGGGACGGCACGCCAGATTTGCTGTTGGTTGCTCATCCCTGCCCATGGGTAGCGCCGTAGAAGTTGATGGCATGTTCGAGGTCACATAACCAATGGCAAAGCTTGTTTTGCTGCGAACATGTTCAGACGTTTACGAAGCCCTGTGCATCAAGGCCGCTTTAGATGCTGCCGATTTGTTTTGCCTGATACCCGACCAACACATATCAGCAACCAATTGGGGCGGTGGTGCCACCATCGGCAAGGTTAGAGTGTTGGTTATGGATGCTGATATTAATGCTGCAAAAAGCATGTTAAATGAGCAAAACCTTCCCCAATCAGATGCAGTGGCCCCCTGCCCGCAATGTGGATCTGTTAAAACCACACGCAGATCGAATATTTTGTTGTCGTTCTTATCCGCATTAATGACAATCCCGGCAGCCGCCAGGACAAAAAATAATTTGTGTCATGATTGTAAACACCGTTGGAAAAAGCGTTAAACGTGAAAATCAGCCACCGTAATGAATTCAAATCCTGTTACTGTATCATCCATATCATCAATCAGCCCCGATAGCTGGAACCAGCTGGCCAATCCGGATGATCTGCCATTTGAGCCGTTTTTGTGTCATGACTTCCTGATGGCACTGGAAGCCTCTGGGTGTGTCGGCAATAATACTGGCTGGACACCGGCTCATTTGGTCATAAGGGGCGCCAAAAAACGAATTACAGGGCTAATCCCCTTATATAAAAAGAACCATTCACAAGGCGAATATGTCTTTGATCATGGCTGGGCCAATGCCTATGAGCAGGCTGGCGGGTACTATTATCCAAAACTGCAAGGCTGTGTGCCGTTCACCCCCGTTACCAACAGGCGGCTGCTTTGTTCTGATCGGAAACAGGCCAAGACATTGATCAATGCCTTGCAGGATATAACCACAGAATTTGGTATCAGCTCCACCCATGTTACTTTTTGCACTGATACTGATGCCAGACTGTTTCGTGCCGCCGGCTGGATGGAGCGATTGGGGCTGCAGTTTCATTTTCATAATCCCGGATATGCAAGCTATGAGGAATTCTTAACCACCCTTAGCTCCCGCAAACGCAAGGCATTACGCGCAGAACGCAAAAAGGCAAATAAAGACATAGAAATAGTAAGCCTTGCCGGAGATGATTTACAGCCCAAGCATTGGGATGTTTTTTTCAAATTCTATCAGGACACAGGGGCCAGAAAATGGGGCAGGCCTTATTTGAACCGGGAGTTTTTTGACCTGCTGCACCAAACCATGCGCAAAAATATCTTGCTTATACTGGCCAAAAGAGACAATTGCTGGATTGCTGGGGCCTTGCATTTTATTGGCGGTGATTGCCTCTATGGACGCTATTGGGGCTGTACTCAATATCAGGACAGCCTGCATTTTGAGCTGTGTTACCATCGCGCCATTGAATATGCCATTGCTCATAATCTACCACGGGTGGAGGCCGGAGCTCAAGGTGATCACAAAATCGCCAGAGGATATTCCCCTGTGCTTACACGTTCATTTCATTACATTGTAAATTCAGGGTTCTCCCATGCCGTACAGGAATTCCTGAACGAAGAAAGTAAAATAGTAAAACAGGATTTTAATGCGTGTCTGGACGCTTCTCCATATAAGGATAACAGGCCATAGACCAAGGGGCTGACTTTGCGTACACTTTTAAGAATAGTTTTGAATAAAGGAAAACCCCTATGAGCCTGAATGGTGAATATGATCAAAACAACGTATTTGCACAGATTTTGCGCGGTGAAATCCCTGCTGCCAAAGTCATGGAGAATGAATTTATTTTGTCATTCATGGATATGTTCCCCCAATCCACCGGGCATACTTTGGTAATACCCAAAAAGGGTGGGCGCAATTTGCTGGATACCAATGAGGGTGATTTAATTCACGTTATTTGTGCAGTGAAACGTATTTCCGCTGCTGTAAACAGGGTTTTTAAGCCTGATGGCATAGCCATTGCGCAGTTTAACGGAAAACCGGCTGGGCAAACCGTCTTTCATATGCACTTCCATATTATCCCAAAATACCAAAATCAGCATCAAAACCAGTCTGCCCACGGCACCGGACAAATGGCTGATATTGATGAAATGCGTAAGCAAGCTGATAAAATTGCAAAAGCTATCGATTAGCTCCGGTTTTTGTTGATATTCCCACCCGGATTTTGTATCAGATGCCACATGAAAAACTTTCCCCAAAACCTGCTCAATGGCTATCGAAATTTTCGGGCCGGAGCCTATCAATCCTTACAGGATCGCTATAATCATTTGGCGACAAAAGGTCAAAGCCCCAAAGTCATGATGGTGGCCTGTTGCGACTCCAGAGCAGCACCAGAAACCATATTTGACGCAGCCCCTGGCGAAATTTTTGTCTTACGCAATGTGGCAAATCTGGTACCTGCCAATGATCAACAGACAGAGTGTCACTCAACTTCTGCGGCATTGGAATTTGCCATTACCGCATTAAAAATAGAGCATATCGTAATCATGGGACATGGTCGTTGCGGTGGAATTGCTGCATCTTTGGCCCCAAAAACCGTTGAAAACAGTGACTTTATCGGTAAATGGGTCGAACGACTTACCGCACCTGCAGAAATCGCTAAATCCGAAACCGGTCTTACCGATGCCCAGCGGCAAACTCTGGCCGAGCGTGTTTCTGTTGCCAGATCCATTGAAAACTTGCGCGGGTTCCCCGTTGTCAGGAACGCTGAAAAAGCAGGTGAGCTGTCCTTGCACGGCGCATGGTTTGATATTCAAGATGGGGAGCTGTGGATACTGGATCAATCTGCAGCAAACACACACGACAGACCAGGCAGTGGCTGGGCCAGAGTTTAGCGACTGTGTCTTTTAATATCTAACAATGGCAAACCTATATTGTTAGCCTTGCTATTTTTGACAGGGCCTGTTTTGCCACGTCCAGATCCGCCTGTTTGACCAAAATAATATCAGTATCATAAGTGGAAATTGAAAACAGCGAAACCGAAGCTTTCGCCAAAACATCCGTTAAAGAGGCCAGAACTCCTACAAGAGAAAAATCAAGCGGCCCGGCAACAACAAATGCCCGCCAGTCATTCTCGATAATTGCAGATTGTGGTGCCAATTCCTTTGGACAAACCAATGAAATCTCAGATCCGTTTCTGGTCAGACTGTATATTTGCTGTTCCTCAAGACCAATTGGAGCCTTAACAGGCCACTCATCCAGCTTGCAAACTGAATAAAGACCTTGCAGCAAGGACAGGCGGAGCATTACTGACTTGCCGGGGTTTTTGGCTTTTTTGGCTTATTTCTTTTGCGGCCCTTTAATT
>JALSYJ010000014.1 GCA_027071965.1 Robiginitomaculum sp.
ATTCATCAACCAGTTCCGTATTGATAATCTCAGCTTCCAGCAATTCCTTACCGCGAACTGAACCAATGCGGCACGGCGTACACTTGGCGCAACTTTCCTCGGCACAAAATTCAAATGCGTATCGAGCTTGAACTTTCATATCAGTATCGCCCCCATATACCACAATTCCACCATGTCCGATACCGGCCCCCAATTCGGCAAATTCCTCATACCCGGTTTTAATATCAAAATCATCAGGAGGCAGATAAGCCCCCAATGGCCCGCCAACCTGCACAGCCTTTATTTCAGAACCGTCACCACTGCCGCCGCCAAAATCCTCGATCAAGGCGCGAAGGCTAACCCCAAAGGCCATTTCCACCAGCCCGCCCCTTGCCACATTGCCCGCAAGCTGAAATGGTAAAGTTCCTGTAGAACGATTTATTCCAAGCCCGGCATGCCATTTGGCACTGCGGGCCAGAATATCGGGAACTGCGCTTAAAGTTATAACATTATTGATGACTGTGGGCTGTCCATGCAAACCCTCGATTGCAGGCAAAGGCGGCTTTGAGCGCACTATGCCGGGCTTTCCCTCAAGACTTTCCAGTAATGCAGTTTCCTCGCCGCAAACATAAGAGCCAGCACCAACAAAAACACTGATATCAAAGGATTTTTCAGAGCCGTTTATATTATCTCCAAGCCAGTTGGCTCCCCTAGCCTTGTCAATCGCAGCCCCCATCATTTTAATTGCAAAGGGATACTCGGAGCGGATGTATATGATCCCGGTTTTTGCTCCATTTGCCAAAGCTGCAATTGTCATTCCCTCAATCACTCTAAAGGGATCGCCCTCCATTATCAGACGATCTGAAAAAGTGCCTGCATCTCCTTCATCAGCATTACAGACAATATATTTTGTATAGGATTTCTCCCGAGCCACAGTCTGCCATTTTATGCCTGTAGGAAAACCGGCGCCGCCACGTCCACGCAAACCGGAATCTATTACCTGCTCAATTATTTCATCTGCGGACATTTGCAAGGCGATAAGCAGGCCGGAAAATCCGCCTGCCGCCTTGAATTCATCAAGATTAAGTGGATCAATAATCCCGCAGCGGTTAAAAATAATCCGGTTTTGCCGGGCAAGCCACGGAATTTTTCTGGTAAGACCAAGGCATTTTGCATGATCACCTCCAGTTAAAAACCCAGCATCAAACAGCCCCTTTACATCACAGGCGCTAACATTGGCATAAGCCATTCTTCCGTTTTTTGTCTGCACCTCAAGCAAGGTTTCAGCCCAGCACATTCCACGCGAACCATTGCGTACGATTTCAAGAGATATATTGCGGGCTTTAGCTTCCTCTTTTAAGGCAAACACCAGTTCATCAGCCCCCAAGGCAATTGCCAGCATGTCACCGGGAACAAATATACAAAAACTCTCATCAGCGCTCATGATTGCAACCGATCAAGCAGGGCATTTATTTTAGTCTTGTTCAAACCGGCCAGAGGCTGACCGTCAAGCTCTGCTGCCGGGCCATTGGCGCACAATCCAAGGCAATATACAGGCTCTAGGCTAAGTCTTTGGTCTTTACTGGTCTGCCCCAAAGTAATTCCTGCCTTGTCACAGATATGTTCGGTAAGTTTACGGGCGCCTGTTGCCTGACAGCTTTCGGCCTGGCAAATTCGTAAAACATGACTGCCGGGCGCACAGGTGCGAAAATCACTGTAATAATGAATTACGCCGTAAACCTCGGCTTTTGATCGCAAAAAATGTTTTGCCAATGGGGCAATGGCTATTTCATCAACATAACCAAAGCAATCAACCAATTGCCGTATGCCGTGGGTGAGCACCTGTCCACTATCGGCAGAGTTTCTGATTATTTGTAGAGCCTGTTGATCATCCCATTTTTTCATTGCCAGTTTTCCGCCCGTGCGATTCACAAATCATTTGCGTGCATAATGCCCCAAATCACCCGATATGACAAAGTCGGGCAAAGACACAGGGGTTAGGGTCTGACCTTGCGGTTAAAAAGGCTCTACCAGATCATGAACAAAATCATTCAGCCATGGCTGGCGCTTGCGTAAACGGCGCTCAGCAGCAAGAATTGCCCGCAAATCAGCCATGGAACTCTCAATGTCTTCGTTTACGATCACGTAATGATACTCAGCCCAATGACTGATTTCATCTTTGGCCCGTTTCATGCGATCAGCAACCACCGCCTTGCTGTCCTGTCCGCGCCCACGCAAGCGACGCTCCAATTCCTCAAGGCTCGGCGGTAATATGAATACCTTGACCAGATCATTAGCCGCAGTTTGTTTCAGTTGCTGCGCTCCTTGCCAGTCAATATCAAACAACACATCACGACCCGCCAAAAGCGCAGCCTCCACCGGGGCCTTTGGCGTGCCGTAAAAATCGCGACCAAGCACTTTGGCATATTCAAGAAACTCGCCATTTTTTGCCTTGCGCTCAAACTCCTGCTTGCTGATGAAATGATAATCCACGCCATCCACTTCGTCTCCGCGCGGTTTTCTTGTGGTTGCCGAAACCGAAAGCTGCATTTCGGAAGACTCGCTTAGCAGTTTTCGCGCTAATGTGGTTTTTCCCGCGCCGGAAGGGCTGGACAATATTAGCATCAAACCTCGTCTTTGTCTTTTATTCGACATTGGCTGCCTGCTCCTTGATCTGATCAATCAGGGTTTTCAACTCTAAGCCCGCCCCGGTCAATTGCGAATTATTTGATTTTGCGCATAAGGTGTTGACCTCGCGGCTTAATTCCTGACTTAAAAATTCCAGCTTTCGCCCTGCCGGGCCAGGTATACCAAGCAATTCCCGAGCCGCCGATACATGGCCTTGCAGGCGTTCAAGCTCTTCATTAATATCGGCTTTTATAGCCAGCAATGCTGCCTCTTGCGCCAGACGTTCAGGAGCGATGCTCTCGTTTAATACTTTTACTTGCTTGTGCAAGTTTTCCAAAACCACCTCTGGCCGCAATGCAGGATTATTGCGGCACTGCCCTATCAGAATTTCGATCTTGTCAAGAATGCGCCCAAGGCTATCAGACAATTCCCGCCCCTCATTGGCGCGGGCAAGGGCAAGCTGATCGAGCAGTTCAGTAAAACTGGAAAATAATGAAGGTGAAAGCTCGGCCTCCTCAAAACAATGCGCCTTGCCTTGTAGCACATTTTTTACGGCAATAAGACCATCGACACTCGTACGGCGGACGAGGCCCTGCTCTACCAAAGGTGCAAATTCTTCGACTATTTGCCGCGCCAGATCAATATTCACTGAAACTGCGGATTCTGCTTCGCGATCATGCTCCAACTGCAAGGATATTTGCATATTGCCCCGCTTGAAACGGCTTCGCACCTGTTTTCGCAAACCCTCTTCCATTTGTGATAAACCAGCAGGAAGCCTAAAACGTATATCCAGACCTCTCCCATTGACAGCGCGCACCTCCCACGTCCAGCTTATACCTGTTTGTTGGCCCTGAATGCGGGCAAATCCTGTCATCGAAAAAAGGCTCATGGATCACCGTTTCGCTTTGCGCTTTCGCTCTCGCTCAATTCTGCGCCATTTGGCGACATTGCGCAAATGCCCTGCATAGGTGCGGGCAAAAGCATGACCACCTGTGCCGTCTGCTACAAAATAAAGATCATTAGTATCTGCTGGATGCAGGGCGGCATAAATAGAATCTCGCCCTGGATTGGCAATTGGAGTGGGTGGCAGGCCGCGAATTTTATAAGTGTTCCACGGGGTTTTTTTGTCAATCTCTGAACGGCGCAAGCCACGTCCCAATGGTTTGCCGCCAGTAAGACCATAAACAATAGTCGGATCGCTCTCAAGACGCATACCTTTGCGCAAGCGATTGATAAACACAGCAGCAACCCTGTCGCGCTCTGCGGGAATTGCCGTTTCCTTTTCGATGATAGAGGCCAATATCAAGGCTTCCTGCGGGGACTTTAATGGCAGATCAGGCGCTCTGCCCTCCCACAATTCAGCCAGGGTTTTTGCCTGTGCATCCTGCATCCGCTTTAGCAAATCAGCGCGAGAAGATCCGCGCACCACATGCCATGTTTCAGGTTGCAACTGACCCTCTTCGGGCAAAACATCAATGGTTCCGCTTAATATATCATTGTCCAGCAACAGACTTACCACATCACGAACCGTCAAACCTTCAGCAATAGTAATACCATATTGAATTACCTGTCCCTCTTGTAATTGCTTAAAAATTTGATTGATGCTGGAGCCTGCGGGGATAAGGTATTCCCCGGCCTTTAGGGAAACGCCCTGTGTCATCAAACGACCCTTCACACGGAACCAGAAATCGGTTTTGATTACGCCTGCAGCGTGTAATTTTCGGGCAATCATATCTACGCCAGAGCCAGAAGCTATTTCAATTTTAATGTCCTTTATTGTCGGCCCGGATTCAGCAAATTTAGCAGGTATAAACCGGTCATAAACATAAAAACCTGCACCCAGCGTCAGACTGGAAGCAATCAGTAAAAACAGCGAAATACGCAGCAACAACCCTGCAGTCCTGGCTTTTGGCCCATCGGAGCGGGATTCAGATTTGCCTGAAGGGGCAGAGCTCACGATACTTCGCGCAACACCAAGGATGAATTGGTGCCACCAAACCCGAATGAATTACTTAACGCCACATGCACCGGACGCTCAACTGCCTTGTGTGGTGCTAGATTGATTTTAGTCTCAATGGAAGGGTTATCCAGATTGAGAGTAGGCGGGCAAATATTATCACGGATTGCAAGCGCTGAAAAAATAGCCTCCACCGCACCGGCAGCGCCAAGTAAGTGCCCGATAGAGGACTTGGTAGCCGACAGAACCAGCCCGTCAGCACTCTTGGCAAACAAACGTTCCACAGCCTTTAATTCGATTTCGTCTCCTAATGGGGTCGAAGTGCCGTGAGAGTTTACATAATCAACATCCGATGGGCTCAATCCGGCATTTTTTAATGCCATCTGCATAGAGCGGAACCCGCCATTGCCGTCCGGAGCCGGAGCCGTAATGTGATGGGCATCTCCGGATAATCCGTAACCAGCAACTTCGGCATATATTCTGGCGCCTCGGGCTTTGGCAGCCTCATACTCTTCCAGAACCATAACGCCAGCACCCTCGCCCATCAAAAACCCGTCACGATCCTTATCATAAGGGCGCGAGGCCTTCTCAGGAGTATCATTAAATCCGGTGGTTAATGCTCTGGAGGCAACAAAACAGCCAATGCCAAGGCGACAGATTGAAGCCTCTGATCCGCCTGCCACCATCATATCGGCATCGCCACGGGCAATTATTGCACTGGCATCGCCAATGGCATGAGCGCCAGTGGAGCATGCTGTAACCACTGAATGATTTGGCCCCTTTAGGGAGTGCCTGATAGAAACCTGTCCAGAAATCAGATTGATCAGCATAGACGGAATCACAAACGGGCTTAAACGTTTTGCGCCTCGTTCATGCACGGTGACAGAGGCATCATACACAGTCTGTAATCCGCCAATACCGGAGCCGATCATCACTCCGGCTCGAAGATTATCTTCTTCAGAAGATGGGCTCCAGCCCGAATCAGCTATTGCTTCATCGGCAGCAGCAATGCCCAGCACAATAAAATCATCTACCCGTCGCTGATCCCGTTTTGACATTACGTCATCAGGATTAAACGAGCCTTCCACATCAGGCCCGCCTGCACCCCTGCCGTCCACATAAGGGATTTGAGCGGCAATCTTACAACCAAGATCGCTGGTATCAAAATGGGTAATTGGCTTGGCACCGCTTTTACCGGCAATCAAATTACGCCAACTGGCACCAACACCAGCGCCCAGTGGGGTAATCAAACCAAGACCGGTTATGACAACACGCCTTTTCACCGGCCTTACTCCTTGTTTTTAATGATAATATTAGCTGTCCAAATGTTCGGCAATGAACTTAACAGCATCACCAACTTTTTGAATATGCTCGGCGGCATCATCAGGAATTTCGATATCAAATTCTTCTTCAAATGCCATAACAAGTTCAACATTATCGAGAGAATCAGCACCCAGATCATCGATAAAACTAGCAGTTTC
>JALSYJ010000015.1 GCA_027071965.1 Robiginitomaculum sp.
TGCAGGAAAAATTACGGATATTTGAAACTGAGTTATTGGGTGATGTTAAACGCCGGATGCTAGGAGATGCTCAGGCTGACTTTGTTGAGACGGCTTTGCAAACCTCGGTGGTAAATGGCCAG
Organism: Robiginitomaculum sp.; assembly: GCA_027071965.1. Taxonomy (GTDB): domain Bacteria; phylum Pseudomonadota; class Alphaproteobacteria; order Caulobacterales; family Maricaulaceae; genus Robiginitomaculum_B. The sequence continues at coordinate 123 of JALSYJ010000015.1, forward strand.
TCATGGCAGATTATTGGCAATCAAACATTATTTACTGAATTGCGTTCTCCTGACTATATGAAGGAGCTACCCGGATGGTTGAAATGGCTGTCAAAGCGAAAGTATCCGGCATATTTTGAGTATTTTCAGCGCTCCCGTTTTCGTCCTTTGCTAAATCTGGATAGCTGGGATGGATACCGGGCAGCACGTGAGCGTTTTTACGACAAGATAAAACGGGCAGGGGCCAATATGCTGGTGGTCACGGGAGATACGCATGATTTTGTCGCCTCTACTTTACGGGACCAAAGTGGCGGACGGGTTGGAGCAGAGCTTGGAACGTCAGGAGTTTCCAGTCCGGGAAATTTTTCTGCTGTAAATGCTCCGGGAGTGGATTTTGGCAAACTTACTGAACAGGCCAATCCTGATATGTTGCTTCATGATGCCTATAATACCGGCTATATCAGGATGCAGGTGACAGCAGATCAGGTGCAGGCCGATTTCATCAGCACATCAGATGTAAAAAAACCTGAATGGAGTGCAAAAATAGCCCATCAATTCGTGGTTACCACCGACGGAATAGAAAAAGTTTAACCATTAGCTGCAAGGCTGTGGCTCAAACTTGGTTTTCTACTCGATGAATGTGGATATTTGATCTAAAGGCTTGCGGCTGATATCGGGGACTTGTGCATTTTCATCGGCAAAACCGGCAACTACAATCATTACGGCCCGTTCAGATTTAGGCCGCTTTAGCAGATCGCGCAGAAAACCCATAGGAGACGGTGTATGGGTCAAAGTTGATAGACCTGCCTTGTGCAGAGCGGCAATTAACAGGCCGCTGGCCAGACCTATGCTTTCTTGTATGTAATAGTGTTTGGATCGCTCACCGGTATCTTCGTTGATCCCGTAATTTTGCTGGAACACCACAATCAGCCACGGTGCAGTCTCTAAAAATGGTTTGTGCTCATCGGTTCCCAAATGGGCCAGATCCTTTAGCCATTGCTTACCTGCTTTGCCGGCATAGAAGTTTTTTTCTTCTTTTTCTGCGGCTATTCTGATTTGTTTTTTTATTTTAGGATTGGATACAGCCACGAATGTCCATGGTTGTTTATTGGCTCCTGATGGTGCGGTTCCTGCTGCGGATATTGCCCATTTGATTGTTGATCTGGGAACCGGTCTTTTTGAAAAGTCACGAACGGTTCGGCGCTGGTTCATTTGTAAATAAAATTCCCTGGCACGTTCAATGGTTTGTTCCGGTGTTGTTTGTGGTTGCTTGGGCAGGGCAATTGTCCGGAATTTCATGGCAGCCTTCAAGTTTGGTTAATGATATTTACCCGATGTTAACGCAAACACATGTTTTGTTAACCTCAATTAACATGGGATTACCGACAATGTCTGACGATAAGCTAGATGTAGTGTGGTGTCATCAGGTTTACACCATATATGATGGTGCTAGTGTGGTGTCATATCCGGTAGGGGAGTGATTCGGATGGCCGGAAGCGGTCCTTGGAGTGTAAAGGGGATTGACCCAAAAGCCCGTGCTGCAGCAAAGGAGGCTGCGCAGCGCCATGGCATGACTTTGGGGGAATGGCTCAGCAACAAAATGCTGGAGCCAGATAGCGGTTTTGCCGCGCCTGCATCACTTAACAGGACAAATTCGCCCGCAGGCAAGAACCTTTCCAGCCTGTCTGTATTATCCTCTGACCCCATATCTGCTGAGCGCCCGGCCGCAGGAGATTATAGCGCTTCTGGCAATGATCATTTATTGACGGAAATTGAAATCCTAACCAGCAGGCTGGAGGCAATGGAGCATCGCTCTACACTGGCCATAACCGGAATTGACCAGACGGTATTGGGTCTGCGGGCGCTTCTGGAAGGTGTAGAAGGCGGGCAGCGGGACGTCGCCAAGCAGTTGGAAAGCTCATTGCAGAGCTTTGAAAGCCGTTTGAGCCAAAGCAACAAAATGACAGAGGATCTGGCTGTCAAACTGTCAAGAGAGCTAAAAGATACTGCACGGCGCATTGATACTATTGGCGAGCAAAGCGACACTCATGCCAGCAAATTGCGCCATGAAGTCGGCAAGGATGTCGAGCTTATTAACAATCGTTCTGATGAAATCAGTCAGCGGCTGGCCCAGGCTGAAAAGCAGACTGATGCTGCAATCCGCACACTGGAAGCCAGTTTCGTCAGCATTGATAGCAGATTAAAACAAGTGGAAAAATCTATCAGTGAAAATTCTGATGAGGGGCTTTCCAAAAAGTTTGAGGACCAGTTTTCTGTAATAAGCCGCGAGTTGGTTCGGGTTGTTGCGGAAACCCGTGGCCAATTGGCCGCGCAGATCGAGGCACAGGCCGCTAATCCCAGGCTGGATCAGATGGATGATGCTTTGCGCGAAATGCGTGAGAAATTCGCTAATACCGAAAGCCGTCATGCCAACACGCTGGAACAGATTGCCGTGGCAGTATCAAAGCTTGGAGGCGCAGTTGAGAGCAGGTTGCAAGAATCTGAAGAGCGCTCAGAGGGCAGGCTAAGAGAGCTTCAAAACGAGCAGGCACAAGCGTTGGACAGTGTCGGTCAGTCCATGGCGGATGTCGTGCAGCGTCTGGAATCCCGGTTTGACAAGATTGACAAGGCTGAACAGGAAAAGGCCCTTGAAAATGAGCTTGAAGAGCGCTTGCGTGCTTCGGAGGCTCGTACCGGCCAATTGGTTGAAGAGGCCTTGCAGCGTGTGCATGATCGTCTGGACAAAAATGCCAAGGATAAAGATTCTGAGCTTTCTCCGGTGCAGCAGGCTTTGCAAAAACTTACTGATCGCTTAACAGCGATTGAAGAGCGCTCCACTCCGCCATTTGCAAATATGCAAGGAGATGGGTCTTCAGGTCATGATGGTAATGCGGACACTGACCCCGCAACTGGATTTAGCGAAACCGAGATTACAAATCATCCCGGCGAATTGGTTGCACCGCCAGATGCTGATCCTGATGCCGGTTATGTAGATGTCTCTGGAGGGTTTGACCAACCACCTTTACCGCCTCTGGATGGTGCTGGCGTTTCGGATATGTATCCTGAGCATGGTGCTGATGACTTTTTGTATGGTGGGGCTGAAAGCGCGACCATTGCTGGTGCGACTGCAGATCATGACTTTATAAGTTCTGCCAGACGTTCGGTATTACAGGCTTCACAAGCTCCTCAAAGCCCGGGCTATCCTACGGGGCCTTTGGCCCCGGAGGCGGCAGATGTTCCAGGTGCTGCTGCTGATGGTGGCAATAAAAAACTGCTGGTGGCTGCCAGTGTATTTGCGATTTTGGCCATTGGAGCTGCTGCAAGTGTTGCCATGATTGATTTTGGTAATGGCTCAGGCTCAATGCCGCAGCAGTTCGCAGCACAACAGCCAGAAGCGAGATATTATCAACCTGATCCGGTGCTGGATGGCAATATAACTGAATCCGAGCCGATATCACCGGTCATAGCTGAACCTGAGGCTGAGGTTAACACTCCGGTTAAAATTGCTGAGGTCAAGACACCACCTCCGCCCGAGCCGCAATTACCAAAGAGCAATATTGCATCAGTCGCCGAGCCAGTGAAAACCGCCCATAGCGTATCACCTTCCGTCTCACCGGTTGCCAAACAAAAGCCTGCCAAATCTTCAGTGAACGATGACAGCTCATTTGTCAGAAATGGTATAGAGCCTGAAAATATATATAAACCCGAGGTGCAAAGAGCTTCTAATCCGGTATCAGTGCCGCAGCGATCTCCGCGAATTGAGCAGGCTGTGGTTCAGGATCCTGAGGCCCCTATTTCACTGGTTAGAACCAATACGAAAACAAGCAGGCCGAGCTTACAACAGGCTGCACAGGCTGGTGATCCGATAGCGCAATACCAGTATGCAGTATCCCTTGTTGATAGTGGACAGGCGGCACTGGGAGCCAGCTTTATGAAACAGGCCGCTGAGCGTGGTTTGCCTGCCGCCCAGTATCAATTGGCCAAGTATTATGAGAATGGTACCGGACTGGCTGTCGATGAAAATGAGGCAAGGCGCTGGACTGAGCGTTCGGCTAATGGTGGAAACCGCAGGGCCATGCACAATTTGGCCATGTTTTATGCCGAAGGGCGTACCGTTACCCAAAGCTATGAAACGGCGGCCAAATGGTTTGAAGAAGCGGCCCTGCTTGGCCTGGCAAACTCGCAGTTTAATCTGGCTTTGCTCTATGAACAGGGTTTGGGAGTGCCCAGAAGCCTTCCAGATGCTTATGCCTGGTATTCAATCGCCGGTAAGGCCGGAGACAGAGGCGCAGCACAAAAAATGAAGGAATTGCAGCAGGAACTACCAGAACAGGCCATATCGGAAGCCAAGACCATTACCGCACGTTTTCAACCTCGCCCTCTTGATCTGGAGGCTAATGGCGTGTTTCGCAATGTAAACTGGGCCAGACCACAAATCGGGGATCCGACATCAGTGAGCAGGGCACAGGTATTGTTGGCACGAATGGGGTATGATCCTGGCCCGGCAGATGGAGCTTTGGGTGAAAAAACCCGTCTGGCAGTTATTGCCTATGAGAAGGATAATGGTCTGGCGGGAACCGGACGCATTGATCAGGCTCTGTTATCCAAACTTGAGCGAGATGTTATCAACTAGAGCATTTTTAGCAAAAGTGGGAAGCTCTTTTAATGTCCTATCGCCTAGCGGCTACTTGAGGACGGGTTTTTGCGGCCAAAAATGCGACAGATAGGAATCTTGCATTTTTAGCAAAAGTGGGAAGCTCTTTTAATGTCCTATCGCCTAGCGGCTACTTGAGGAGTCTTTTAATCTCCTATCGCCTAGCGGCTACTTGAGGAGTCTTTGTTTGTCCTACCGCTTCGCTATTTTAAGGACGGGTTTTTGCGATTGAATAAATGCGGAAGATAAAAATTTATAGCGTATTTCAAGTTCATTTTGAGCCTGAAATGCTCTGACTGATCTTAAAATCGGTTTGGGTCAACGCCACGTTAACCTGCCTGGTTCACAAGTGTTACATCCCGATTGCCTGAGCACTGGAAAACCTGATGATTGTAACCTTTGTTTTATTGCTGTTTCCGTTGGCGATGATTATTGCCGGCTGGCGCGATATTATTTCTATGACAATTCCCAACTGGATTTCATTGTCTTTGCTGGGCTTGTTTGTGGTATCGGCACCGCTTATTGGCTTGTCATGGTCGCAGTTTGGATTGCATGTTTTTGTGGGTTTTAGCGCTCTGGCATTAACGATTTGTATGTTTGCCCTTGGCTGGATTGGCGGCGGTGATGCCAAGCTTTTTGCGGCAGCAGCATTGTGGATGGGGTGGCCTGATATTATTGCTTATACCATCGTCAGCGCTCTGGCTGGCGGAGTGTTGACCATTGGCCTGTTATTGGCCCGCAAAACTCCATTGCCACCGTTTTTATATACTAAGGAATGGTCGGCAAGACTGCTAAAAAAAGGTGGTGATATTCCCTATGGTGTCGCTCTTTGCGCAGGTGCCTTATACATATTTCCCAAGTCCGGTTTATTTTTAGCTGCGGTCAGCGGATAATTTTATAAATCCTTACTGTAATCGCCCGCTTAAGAGGGTTTTGTTAACCATGATTTGGGTATTTTGGAACCACTTGTAACAATTCTGTTGCTGGGGAGAGTGGTTTGCATGGGAATTGCTAAAATTGCAGTATTATTGATTGCAGCGCTGGCTGCAGTTGCTGCGGTATTTCTGGTGCGTGGCATTACCAGCCAGCCAACAGACCAGACCGCAGTTGCAGCTCAGCCTGTAGTGGTTGAAGAGCCGGTGGAACTGGTCTTGGTGGCCAGTGCTGATCTGGAAGTAGGACAGCGGGTGACACCCTCTGAGCTGGAATGGGTTGAGTGGCCGGAAAAAG
>JALSYJ010000016.1 GCA_027071965.1 Robiginitomaculum sp.
TCGGCATTTATGCAGCATTGGACGAGATATCGGTTCAGGATGTGCTGACAGAGTTTGCAGGACAGGGGTGGGGGCAGTTCAAACCGGCACTGGCTGAACTGGCAGTGGCAAAACTGTCTCCTGTTTCTGAAGAATTTACCCGGCTGATGAATGACAGCAGGGCGCTGGATAAGGTTCTGCAGGATGGTGCTGAACGAGCCCACGCCATTTCCGAGCCAATTATGGCAGAGGTTCGTAAATATATCGGTTTCTGGAAAGGCTAGGGCCCGGGACTTGCCCTGCCCCTGGTAAATGACCATATTGAAACTTGGACACTTTTAGGTTCTTTTCAAGGAAACCTGATGCAAATTGGACAATTTATTCGCCGGATTATGTCCGGATTAACGCGGCTTGGACGGTTTATTCCTTCACGTGAGCCTGTGGTCGAAGATGCAGGTGACAGCAAGACAAAGGGCATATCTGGCGCTATTGGTTCTAATTGGCTGCGGATCACTGTGGGCGTGGTTGTTTTTGTGATTTTGCTGTGGCCGACAATTGCGTTTTTTACCTCAAAAATCAATGATGATATAAACCTGTCCGCCAATGCTGCTGAGGGCGAAGCGGCATCTGCTGCCATAACTATTGCGCTGATGGAGCGGGAAATAGCCACGGGTTGGGTTCCAAACGCGCCGGTTTTCATGCCGGCTGCCATGCTCAACAATATGCCAAATTTTCAAATAGGTCTGGTTAAGGCGCTGGGCAGGTTTTCATTTGAACTTGAGGATCAATTGGGCCGCGAGCGCGGCTCTTCGGCAGCAGACCCTGATCTGGAAATTGCGCGGGCGCGTCTGCAATATGAGCCGACAGTGTGGATTTTCAAACCCGGAACATTATGGCCAACGGCACCGGCTGAGGATCAGTACCGGGACGGGGTTGCAGCTCTTAAACGCTATAATGCGCGTCTGGTTGCCGGCAATGCCACCTTTGATGCCAGGCCGGATAATTTGATGGCGGCACTGGATCGCATTGCTTTGGACATTGGCGCCATGTCCGCAGAATTAGACGATCGTATTGATAATCGCCACAAAACTTTAGGCCTGCTGGATTTTAAGGCAGACAAGGTGTTTTACCGGGTAAAGGGCAGTTCCTATGCCTATTTTATGGTGTTGCAGGCGCTAAAATCTGATTTTTCAGATGTGATTGTCGATCGTCAGACCGGACGGCTTTATGATGAAATGCTAAATGAATTACGTCTGGCAGCAAGCATGCGGCCATTAGTGGTGAACAATGGCACCTTGTCGGGTCAGGCCTTTCCCAACCATCTGGCCAATCAGGGGTTTCATCTGTTGCGGGCACGAACCAAATTGCGTGAAATAACAGACATCTTGCGCAAATAGACTTGCGAGCAGTAAAACCTGACCCTATCTGGCATGATAACCCTTATTAGTGGAGCGCGCCCATGTTTATTGAAACCGAAGCCACGCCTAATCCGGCGGTTTTGAAGTTCTTGCCAGGCCGAGAGGTCTCCCCCGGCTCACCATTGGATTTTACAAGTGCATCTGATGCTGAGCACTCACCACTTGCCTTGGCGCTATTTGCACAAGGTGATGTTGCTGGTGTATTTCTGGGCCCTGATTTTATCGCAATTACCAAAACCGAAAAACCGGACTGGCAGCATTTGCGCCCTGCTTTGCTTGGGATCATTATGGATCATTTCCAATCCGGTGCGCCGGTAATTGCTCATGAAGGCTCTGATAGCGCCGAGCGTGTTTATGAGGGCGAAGCCGCAGATATTGTGACCCAGATAAAGGAATTGCTGGATACCCGAGTGCGCCCGGCGGTTGCCCGCGATGGTGGTGATATTGTGTTTCAGCATTTTGACATGGATAGCGGCAAGGTTTTTCTGCATATGCGGGGGGCTTGTGCGGGCTGTCCCAGCTCCTCAATGACCCTAAAGCACGGAATTGAAAACCTGTTGAAACATTATGTACCTGAAGTAAGCTCAGTAGAGCAGGCAATGTAGGAACAGACAATGGCACACCCCATATCAGATGCGGCACTGGATCAGATTTTCAGAGAGGCCCGTACCGCCAATGCCTGGAAAGACCGCGATGTGCCAGAAGTTCTGGTGCGCGCCTTGTATGACCTTGCCAAGATGGGCCCAACCAGTGCCAATATCTGCCCGGCCAGATTCTTGTGGATTCGTTCCAACGAGGCCAAAGAAAGACTAAAACCGTTTTTGATGGAAGCCAATGTTGAAAAAGTCATGCAGGCCCCGTGGACAGTGATCATTGCCTGGGATGAGAAGTTTGAAGAACAAGTGCCAAAACTTTTTCCTCACAATCCTGATGCCAAAAACTGGTTTAGCGATCCCGAAGCTCATTTTGATGCCGCATTTCGCAATGCCAGCTTACAGGGGGCATATTTAATGCTTGCGGCGCGGGCGCTGGGTTTGGATTGTGGGCCGATGTCAGGTTTTGACCGCGCTGGTGTCGATGCAGAGTTTTTTGCGTCCTCCACTAACAAGAAGCATTGGAAGTCAAATTTTATATGTGCGCTTGGCTTTGCTGAAATGGATGCAACTTTTCCACGATCACCCCGGCTTTCTTTTGAAGAAGCCGGTGAAATCATTTAATTACGGTGGCCCTGCTTGCGATTAATACCTGTGAACAGGCTTGTTCGGTTTTGCTGCGCACGCCCGATAGGGATTTTATCCGCTCACAATCAATGACATTCGGACAGGATCAGGCATTGACGCAATTGGTAATGGAAGTTCTGCACGAGACCGGGATCAAGGTAAGTGATCTGGATAAGCTGGCTGTGGCAGTTGGCCCGGGCAGTTTTACCGCAGTGCGTATCGGCGTGGCATTTGCCCGAGGGCTGGCCTTAACAGCAGGTGTTGCCAGCGTTGGGGTTAATTTGCTGGAGGTTCTGGGGCGGCAGGCACAAAAACAATGCTCAGGATTAGGCGTTGGGATAAAAAGCGTGGGACGAGGGAACTGGGCATGGTGCGCCATTGGTTCGGAACACATTGAGCAAGAGCCAGTTTCTGCCAGTCTTGAACAGGTTTTATCACAGGCCAGAGCTTTGGCTAAGGGGCGAGCCTTACAATTTTGCGGCGACAAGATCACTGATAATGGTGATGATACAGATATGCAGTGTGACATGGGTGTGCTGGCTGATATAGCGATGGCAGCAACAGCGCAAACACATCGCGCAAGTCCTTGGTATTCCCGGCCTCCAGATGCTAAATTACCCGGGGGGATCGATCCGTGGCGATCCTGACAAGACAGGTTTTAGCAGATCAGGCCAACCGGCTTGCCAAATTGCATAAGAAATGTTTTGCAGATTCATGGGAAGCTAAATATTTTAAGGAATTGCTGAGCAATAAGGCAGTACAGGCTCTGGCCCAAACTGAGGATGATCGGGATACCGGAATCGCGCTATTGCAGACCATTGCCAGAGAGACCGAGATTCTTACCTTTGGTATTGTGCCGTCTCATCGCGCCAAAGGATTAGGGTATAAATTGTTACAGGCATGTGTTGATCAGGTGCGTGCAGCAGGTGTACGCTCCATGTTTTTAGAGGTGTCCGGCAACAATAAAGTTGCGCAGAACTTGTATTTTGGCTTTGGTTTTGAGCACATAGGCACCCGCAAGGAGTATTACGCAGATCGCAGTGATGCCCTGATTTGCCGACTGAGTCTTTGACTGTCAGCTTGTAGACATTGCCCCCTTTTTGAGACTAAATATCAATTGCAATTTGTATTGTCGGCAATAAATGAGGTTAAGGTGGTTTCTCCATTGGAAAAATTATGTGCTGAACGCGGTATGAGAATGACCGAACAGCGGCGGATAATTGCCCGGGTATTGTCAGATTCTGAAGATCACCCGGACGCAGAGGTGTTATACCGCCGGGCCAGCCGGATTGATGCCAAAATCTCTTTGGCGACCATTTATCGCACTGTGCGCCTGTTTGAGGAAGCCGGGGTTATCTCCAGACATGATTTTGGTGATGGGCGCTCTCGGTTTGAAACTATTCCAGAGGATCACCATGATCATTTGATTGACATTAAGAGTGGCGAGGTTATTGAGTTCCTTGATGAAGAACTTGAAAAACTTCAGGAAAAAATAGCAAAGCGATTGGGATATAAACTGGTAGACCACCGGTTGGAATTATACGGCGTGCGGCTCCGAAAAAATGAAAAATAATAATGATTATTCAAAACGGGTTCTGGTAAAAACCTGGGGCTGTCAAATGAATGTTTATGACAGCGAGCGGATGAGCGGTCTGCTGTTAGAACAGGGCTATGAAGCCACCGAAAATGCCGAAAATGCGGATCTGGTAATATTAAACACATGCCATATTCGTGAAAAGGCTGCTGAGAAGATTTATTCGGAACTGGGGCGTTTGAAAAAAATAAAGGGTCAGCGTTCAGAGCAGGGCCATGATACCAAAATTGCAGTGGTCGGGTGTGTTGCTCAGGCAGAGGGCGCAGAAATTTTAGCCAGAGCGCCAGTGGTTGACATGGTACTTGGCCCGCAAAGTGTTCATAAACTGCCCACAATGCTCAATGAGGCCGGGCAAGGTACATCAGAGAAACTGGCCACAGACTTTGATGTCGAGGAAAAATTTGACCAACTTCCAAAACAACGAAAGGTTACAGGGCCGTCCGCGTTTTTAACCGTTCAGGAGGGTTGCGATAAGTTTTGCACTTTTTGTGTGGTGCCCTATACGCGCGGAGCCGAGCACTCAAGAGGCGCTGCGCAAATCACCGCCGAAGCCAAGGCCCTGATTGATAGCGGAGTCCGTGAAATCACCTTGCTGGGACAAAATGTAAACGCATGGCAGGCAAGGGGGCTAAATGGGACTAACAGGCACTGGCGGCTGGCTGATTTGCTGGAGCATTTGTCGCAAATTGAGGGCCTGGAGCGCTTGCGCTATACCACGTCACACCCACGGGATATGGATGCAGGTTTAATTGCTGCCCATGCTGAGTTGCCGAAGCTTATGCCGTATCTGCATTTGCCTGTGCAATCTGGCTCCAATAAGATATTAAAGGCAATGAACCGCCAGCATACCATCGAGCAATATTTTGAAATTATCGACAATATTCGTAAAGCCCGGCCCGACATTGCCCTTTCGGGTGATTTTATCGTTGGCTTCCCCGGTGAAACCGAAGCAGATTTTGAAGATACCCTTAAATGTGTTCGCAAGGTTCAATATGCCTCGGCATTTTCATTCAATTATTCGGCGCGCCCTGGAACCAAGGGCGCAAATATGAACGATCAGGTGCCCGATGATATAAAATCAGAGAGGCTTTATCGTCTGCAGGAATTATTGCGCGAACAGCAATTGACATTTAATCAGGCCCAGATTGGAAAATCCCTGCCGGTGCTGTTTGAGCGCAAGGGCCGTTATGAGGGGCAGATAGGCGGGCGCTCGGCTTATTTGCAAAGTGTACATGTTGAAGGACCCAAAACCTTGCTTGGAAATATTGCAAACGTGCAAATAACCGCAGCTTCAACCAATTCTCTATCAGGCAATCTGGAGTAAATTAGCGATATATGCCGACTATAAACCAGATTGAGCCTGTTGTTCTGAAATTCCCTGATGCCATTGCATTTAGAAACCTGTGCGGAATTCACCACAGAAATATTACCCAGATTGAACAGATATTGTCTGTTAAAATTCATGCTCCTGGCGGACAGGTGGTCATTGAGGGCGGGCGCAATTCTGTATCCAGAGCCGGGCAGGTTGTCGAGCGGCTTTATATGAGAGCACTGGCCGGAGAGACTATTACTGATGGCGAGGTGCGGGCCGCTCTTGCTTTTGTAGAAACAGGAACCAGAATTGTGAAACAGGATCAAATTTCATTTGGCGCCGGGCGAAAGAAGATTGTTGCACGAAATCCAGCGCAGCAAAAATACATGCACGCCCTAAAAGATCCGGATTTTGATCTGGTTTTTG
>JALSYJ010000017.1 GCA_027071965.1 Robiginitomaculum sp.
CGGCCATGGCAATGATATTAAATTGGGCTGAAAGGTTTTGCCATAATTTATTCCCTCCGCCATATTGCATCCATGACAGGGTTTCCATGGCGGTCATGCCAAACGGCACCGCAGCAAAAAACGCAAATCCCTTGGACTTTCCCTGCCAGTAATAGTCCGCCGCATGGTACATGTCAGCAGCACCAGAGGACACATTGTCAAATTCCTGATGAGCCGGAACCAACTCGCCCGCACCATAGACTTTTATATCCAGCGAACCTTCCGTTAGCTCATTTACGGTTTTTGCAATGGTATCAGCGGTTGTACCAAGTCCGGGGAATTGCGCAGGCCATGATGTTACCATGCGTAATTTGCGGGACTTTTTCGTGTGTACCGCAGCAGCACTGACAGTTTGGGCGGTATTGGTTTCATCAGCCGCAGAACAGGCGCCGATCAATCCGGTTAGCCCAAGTCCGCCAGCAGTTAATATTTTACGCCGGTCAATTTTATCCATCGCTGGTTTCCCCTAATACTTCCCATGCTGTATCTTGCATTACTTCCAAAGGCACAAAGCGTTGCTTGTAACTCATTTTTGGACTGTTTTCTATCCAGAACCCCAGATAAAGATACTGTTTGTTTTCTTGTTTGGCCCGTTCGATATTTTCCAAAATCATAAAATTCCCTAGTGATCTCTTTGCCAGCATTGGATCAAAAAAGCTATAGACCATTGATGGCCCATCAGCCAATTGGTCAATAAGAGCCGAAGCCAGCAATGTGCCTGCTTTATCGCGATAATCCACCAATTCAGTGACCAGACAGGTTTCTTCGATCAATTCGGCAAAATCGGTTTTGCTCATGCCTTCCATTCCACCGGATTTATGTCTGGCCACCAGATATTTGCTGATTAGTGCATAGTGCTCAGCATCGGCCACGGGCGGGACGATGGTTCTTATCAGGTCGGAATTGTGGCGCAAAATTCGTTTCATGGAGCGTGAGGCAGTAAATTTCTGCACTAAAACCCGGCTTGATTTGCATTGCTTGCATGTGGGACACGCCGGACGATAAGCAATATTCTGGGCCCTGCGGAACCCGATATTGGTTAGTTGATCATTGATATTGCGGCCATTGGTTTTGTCCAGATATGTAAATATTTTTACCTCATCCTGATCCGGCAAATAGGGGCAGGGGCCGGGTATTGTCATAAAGAAATTAATGTGTTGCGTGGGCAATTGAGAGCTCATTTACAACCTTAAGAGAAATGGCGCTGCGATAGCAAATGTCAGCCACAATAATAAAATCAGCGGCGCTCCAACACGTACATAATCAAGGAATTTATAATGACCCGGCCCCATTACCAGTAAATTAGTTTGGTAGGCTATGGGCGTGGCAAAAGAACAATTGGCAGCATAAATTACGGTCAGCACTGCAGCCACGGCCAATTTAGCCTGTTCTTCCGGTGAATTTGCAAACGCCTCGGTTGCGCGCACCGCAATGGGCGCGAATAAAACGGCAGTGGCAGCATTTGACATAATATTGGTAAGCAGGGCCACGACCCCAAACAGGCCGATCAGCAAGCCCATTACGCCAAAGGGTAAAGCTATGGCAACTGCTGTTTGCGCAATCAGATCGGCACCGCCTACGGCCTGCAAGGATCCACCCATGGCAAATGCTGCACCGATCAGTAGAAAAATTCGCAAATCAAGTGCACGAACAGCCTGACGCAAGTTCAGGCACTTGCTGGCAATCATGGCGATTGCACCTGCCAAAGCCGCATGCAATATAGGTAAAATTCCGGTGACGGCCAACAGTACAATCGCGGCAAAAATCACCCGGGCAATTGCCGCACGGCGAATATCCGGAACCTCACTCATCGACCATAGCAAGACCAGTAAATCGCGATCATGGCGTAGTTCATGCAAATCCTTGCGGGCACCAAAGATCAGCAAATCATCCCCGCCCTGCAGACGAATGGACGATAAAGGCCTGCGCACCATTTTGGCTTTGCGTTCAATACCAAGTACAATACAGCCGGTACGTGAGCGAAACCCGGTACTGGCCAGGCTCTGGCCGACATAACGACCATGAGGAGCTACAACCGCTTCGGTTAGGGCCAGCTCGCCTGCCGGATCACCATTACTATTGTCACCACCGGTGCGCAGCATGCTGGAGAGCAGGCTGGCATCGGATTTTAGAAGATCATAAAGAGCGGTACGGGTGGCGGCGATAGTCAAGATATCACCAGCCTGTAATTTGGCCTCGTCTGCAAAGGGGGGCAGAAAGGTTTTATCGCCCCGGCGCACCATGCTGACGGTCATTGTATTTAGCCGAGGAAACATGCCTGCTACGGGTTCGTCTCCTTCATGGGCATGGCCCGGTGTTATTTCTATCTGGGCAACATATTGCCTGCCGGTGCCATTATCGTCTTCGGCAGGAACCCGCTCAGGGGTCAGTTTTCTGCCAATAGTGGCAAGATAAACAAGACCAACAGCCGCAAGAACCAGGCCCAGCGGGGTCTGGGTGAAAAAGCCCAGGCTAAAATCTGTTGTCTGAACCAATACATCGGCCACCAGAAGGTTTGTGGAGGAACCGATCAGGGTCACCATGCCTGCAAGAATGGAAACATAGGATAATGGTATCATTACCGCCGAGGCGGAAGTGCCTGTCTTGGCAGCAATGGAAACCAGTACCGGGATAAACATTATTACCACCGGCGTATTATTGATGAAGGCGCTGATGGTCATGACAAACAGAAATAATGCCAAAATTGTTGCAATTGGGTTTTTGTCGTGCATCCGCGCCAAAAATCGTGAGGGAGATTCCATGGCTCCGGTTTGGAAAATGCCCTGTCCCACCACCAGCAAAGCCAAAATTGTAATTAGTGCCGGATTGGCAAATCCGGCCAAAATCTGTGTGGGGCCAAAGACAACGCCTTCTACGGGCAGCAATTGGAAAAATACCAGATAAAAGGCAATGGCAGCAACAGATACAATCTCGATGGAGTATCGTTCCAGAGCATAGGCAAGGATAATGGCAATTACTGATGCGCTAATGATCCATAATTGTAAAATTGTCAGTGTCACACTACATGCCCTTAAAATGCCTGAATTATATCGAATCTACGGTATCAGAAAATTTTAACTTGGCACCCATTAGATTATATCTTTTACGGCAAGTAATATTTAAGGCCTGTTGCGGAGAAAATAGATGACCACGAACAAATTAAATGCAAAAACGCCAATGGCCGATGATGAGGCAGAAGATAATACAAAAATCGATTTGGCGGGTTCCATTCAGAAAATTGAAGAAAAGCCGCTACATCATCTTGCAACCATTAGCCATGATGCCGAAACCGGGCGCGATCACTTTGAGAATGAAACCTATCCTTATGCGAAAAAACTAAAGCGCAAGGAATATGAGAAGCACAAGGCCGCCCTGCAGGTTGAGCTTCTCAAAATGCAGCGCTGGGTTGAGGGAAGTGGCCAAAGAATAATCATGATTTTTGAAGGGCGTGATGCAGCCGGCAAAGGGGGGACCATAAAACGCATCACCGAACACCTAAATCCACGCGGTGCGCGGGTGATTGCCCTGGCAAAGCCAACAGAGCGTGAAAGAAACCAATGGTTTTTCCAGCGATATATACGCCATTTGCCCACAGCCGGTGAAATAGTCCTGTTTGACCGTTCATGGTATAATCGTGCCGGGGTTGAGCGGGTGATGAATTTTTGCGAACCGGCAGAATATCTTGAGTTCATGCGGCAGGTGCCGGAACTGGAACGTATGTTGGTTCGTTCCGGTATCAGGATATTCAAGTTCTGGTTTTCAGTAACCCGTGACGAGCAATTGCGCCGCTTCAAATCCCGTGAGTTCGACCCGCTGAAGCAATGGAAGCTCTCTCCTGTGGATCGGGCCTCTTTGAACAAATGGGAAGATTATACCGAAGCCAAGGAGGCAATGTTCTTTTATACGGATACTGCCGATGCTCCATGGACGATAATTAAATCAAACGACAAGAAACGGGCGCGTCTGGAATGTATGCAATACATATTAAGCAGCCTTCCCTATCCTAACAAGAATGAAAAGCTTGTGCGCGGGCCTGATCCGTTAATCGTCGGCGGCACTCATCATGTAATTGGTAAGTCTGAACATATTTTGGAAAACACCATGCATCTGGGCCGAAACCATGATGGTGACACTCATGATGGTGACACTTAAGGGTCAGCTAAAATATCAGTTCGTTCTTACAGCTTGTCGATTATCCGGGTTCCATCAATTTCCAGTCCACGAATGACGGCATTTCCCTTATCGTCCACCGACAGGATGATACGCATTTTGCTGTCTTCAATTTTGTCCTCAAGCTCCTTGGCACCGCTTTTATCAGCAAAATAGCTCTCTATATTGTATTTTACCCGGTATCTGGGTTCGTTCTCTGGTGAGCTTGAGGCCCATGATACGCGCCCCTGCAAGAACGTGCCCTCGGCAGGCTTAACATGACTTAGGGCAGTTATGATCAGTTGGTTTTCTTGTGAGGCAAGGCTTTGATCTTCAAGAACTGGTTCTTGAGTTGCAGCCGAGGCAAAGGACACAAAAATCCGATCCCCTTTCTTGAAGGGTTTATGGGCGGGAGCGTCCTTGTAGGTAATGCGGTGCAATGGAGTATTGATAATCACATAATAGCCGCGGAATAATGATCTTGGATCCACCGGCTCCATATCCAAAACCACTTCATCTCCATTGCTGCGCGCTCGTTCGTGACCAACAACCATCCATAGCAAAAATAAGGTAAAAACAGCACACAGCACCAACACAAATAAAGCGCGGGTTTTCATTTGCTGCCCTCCTGTTTGATTTGTTTGTTCAGGCGCAAAGCCAATAGGGACATGCCTAGCAGCAGGGCTCCCCCAACAAAAAAGAACAATGATGTATTCAGCAAATCCTTGAAAGTCTCAAAATATACATAGAGTGCCTGAGCGGTAAATCCGGTGCCGCCAATCCAGACAATAGGCCGGTTGTGATCAAGCATTCCTTGCATTAGCAGGGCAATACAAATACCAAAAAATATTGCTCCGTATAATATTTGTACCGGTAATACGTCCAAAAATGTCAACAGCATCGGTGTGTGAATCATTACGGCAATTGCCAGCAAAACCCCTCCAGCAAATATTGGCCGTATCTGCTTCTTCAAAACCAGCCATAGCAATAAGCCTGTGATCAGAGCCAAAACAAATGCCAAATGTTTATATTTCTGGAAGGTTTCAGCTTCTGGCAATTGTTCTGTGGGCAGGGCAATTTGTGTCAAAAATCCAAACAAAAGTGCAGCTATAACCATCCAGACAATAAATACATCTGCACCGAATATGCGTGGTTTTAAGCTTGCCATTGCCAAGGCTAGGACAATAAAGATGCCAGAGCTTATTGGCATTAACTGTCCATCGGTAAATGGCCGGTAGTCAAATTCAGCAATCAGATAGGCTGGCACAAATAACAGGGTTGCTATGCTCAGTATATTGATCGTGGCCATGGACTTGAATCTGCCTGCTATATATCCAACACCAAGGGCCAGTAACGGATATAGCCAGTATTGAATTGTGTCTGGAACAGCGCCTTCAAAGGCCATAATCATCCACAATCCAAGCAGCAGGCTGGAAAAAATCAATATGGGGTTTGAGCGTAAAACGATTGCGGCACTAATGGCACCAAAGAACCAGATCAGTATTCCGGTTGGGTAGTGGGCCTGTATGTTAAAGCTTTGCGCAATCAACATAATGGCAGCACCAAACAGCACTGCTCCAAGCAGTCCAAATGCGTGGGCATAGGCCATTATATTGCGCCATGTGGCAAAGGCAGCAATGCCAAATGCCGCCCATAAGCCTGCTAACATTAGGGACATGCGCAGCAATTTACCCATTTGCGCCCAGTTTGATGCAACAAAACTGATGGCAGCAAAACCTAATA
>JALSYJ010000018.1 GCA_027071965.1 Robiginitomaculum sp.
GAAGCCAGCACAAGAGGTAATGGCTGCAGACTCATTCTGTTTCTTCTCTTTCTTGAATCAAAGAAATAATTTTAGCTGCAGTTTCTTCGATGGATCTTCTTGTTACATCGATAACCGGCCATTGATGCCTGGCAAATAATCGTTTTGAGTGCACCACCTCTCGTCTTACCTCTGTTTCATCTACATAAGCGGTGGTTCTTTGTTCATTTAGTGATAACAGCCTGTTTCTTCTTATTTGCACTAGGCGTTTTGGACTGATGGTTAGGCCAACTACCAGTGGCTTTTGCAAATCTTCTATTTCCAATGGTAAATCAACGCCCGGAACCACAGGTATATTTGCAGCCTTTATTCCACGATTGGCCAAATATACACAAGTTGGCGTTTTAGATGTGCGACTAACCCCCAAAAGAATAACCTCTGCATTATTTAGTCGTGAACCAAGCTGTCCATCATCATGAGTTGTTGCAAAGTTAAGTGCGTCAATTCTGCGATAATAATTATCGTTTTGGGTGTGCTGTGCTCCGGTTTCATGAATAATTGGTGTCCCCAAATACTGACTCATCGTCTTTAGCAATGGATCCAGAACATCGGTGCATGGAGTACCATTTTCTGCGCACCACGAAACCAACTGCTCACGACGGCTCTCACTTACAATGGTAAACATCACCAGTCCTGGGTGTTTTTCCAGCGCTTCGATAACCTGTTCCATCTGCCGTTCCGAGCGAACCAGAGTATGAAGGTGCTCAATTGGGATAAGTTTTGAAAACTGCGCGCAAGTGGCGCGCATTACTCCGGCCAGTGTTTCTCCTGTTGAATCAGAAACCAGATGCACATGTAAAAATAACCCAGGTGTTGAGGGAGAACTCATGGTAAAACACCTTGGTTAAATGTTAACAAAATGTTAACAGGATTTGGCATTTTTTATCCTTTTTCTTAACAATCTTGCACCTAACCATTTCTTACAAGTTTTTCACATTGTTTCCACAGGCAAAATAATACAGATTAGAAAATCTTCAGCTTCATTTTTTTTGTGCATTTTCTTCTTTGAATTTATCCTTTTGATATTATTATATTTTTTTGTGTTTTTTTTGATGAGCATATTTGTTTTTGTGGATAAAACTGTAATTTTCTGTATACCTGTGTTTTCCAAGAAGTTATCAGCATAAAAAAAATCATAACAACTTTTAAATTAAGTAATTAGGTAAAAATCTGTGTCCCTCCCTTTGCTTGTTAAAACTTTAAATGGTCAAATTAATGATCGTCCTCCGGTATGGATAATGCGTCAGGCTGGCAGATATCTTCCCGAATATCGAGAATTAAGACAAGAAGCGAAAAATTTTATAGATTTTTGTCTTAATCCTGAAATGGCTGCAGAGGCAACTTTGCAACCATTGCGACGATTTGATCTTGATGCAGCTATTTTGTTTGCTGATATATTATTAATTCCAATGGCGTTTGGAATGAATTTGCAATTCATTCCAGGAAAAGGCCCGGTTCTTGATCCGGTTTCAATTAATGATAATCTCGATAAATATCGAAACAAATGGTCGGTTGAAACGCTAAAAAATGTTGGTGAAACAGTCGAAAGGGTAAGGGCGGCACTACCAAAGGACAAGGCTCTTATTGGTTTTGCAGGATCTCCTTGGACTGTTGCAACTTATATGGTTGAAGGAGAAGGAAGCCGGGATAAATGGGATGCAAGAGTCTGGGCATGGAAATATCCGGAAGGATTTGATCAATTATTGCGCTTAATTGAAGAAGCCACAGTAGAATATCTTTTAATGCAGGTTAAATCTGGTGCTCAGGTGCTGAAGCTTTTTGATTCATGGACAGATAATTTGTCACCAGTGCTGTTTGAGCAAGTGGTAATTAAACCTACTGCCAGAATAATCAGGCAATTGCGAAACAAGGGCGTAACCTGTCCAATTATAGGGTTTCCAAGAGGCTGTGGCGGGTTGATTGGTAAATATGTATCAGAAACCGATTGTACAGCCATAGGGCTTGATCAGGGACAAACGGCAAGCTTTGTCGATAGCTGTTTGCCGCCAATGTTTCCTGTGCAGGGAAATCTGGATAATTCCCTGTTTATGGCAGGAGGTGAACGTCTGGAGCCGGAAATAGAGCGAATTATCAGTGATTTTTCTAACAGGCCACATATTTTTAATTTAGGCCACGGTATTACGCCTAAAACACCAATTACTCATATGCAAAGAATGATTAAGGCCGTAAAGGGTTCAAGTTGAGCAGAATAAACAAAAAAATAGCCGTGGTTTTATTTAATTTAGGCGGTCCTGATAAACAAAA
Organism: Robiginitomaculum sp.; assembly: GCA_027071965.1. GTDB lineage: Bacteria > Pseudomonadota > Alphaproteobacteria > Caulobacterales > Maricaulaceae > Robiginitomaculum_B. The sequence continues at coordinate 2,305 of JALSYJ010000018.1, forward strand.
TGACGTTCGTCCGTTTTTGAAAAACCTGTTTAGCGATCCGGCAATTATAGATCTTCCATTTGGTTTTAGGCATCTTCTGGCAGAAATTATTAGTCAAAGACGTGAAAAAACAGCCCGTGCAAACTATCAGTTGATGGGTGGCGGATCATGTTTACTTGAAGAAACAGAAAACCAAAGAGCTGTTTTGGAAAAAGAACTTAAAAACAAGTATCCAGATTATGAATGGTTTTGTGTCACCGCTATGAGATATTGGAAGCCTCGGGCAAAAAGCGCCTTGGAGAAGGTCATAGAATTTGCACCGGACGAGGTGGTTTTATTACCCCTTTACCCGCAGTTTTCAAAATCTACCAGTCAGTCATCTTTTGATGAATGGGAAAAATTGGCACAGCCTTATAATTGGAAAACCAGAAAAGTAGTTTCCTATGAAACCGATGATCTTTTTATCAAGGCTCATGTAGATAGAATTATTAAAATATGGGAAAAATCAGAAAAGCCAAATAATATCAAGGTGTTATTTAGTGCTCATGGTTTACCACAAAGGAATATAGAAAGTGGTGACCCTTATCAGCAGCAAATTGAGAGCACTGTAACTGCAATTGTTAGTCAACTGCCAAAGGAACTGCAAGAAACGCAAATTTGCTATCAAAGCAGGGTAGGAAGGTTAAAGTGGATTGGCCCAAGCACAATTGAAACTATAAAAAAAGCAGGGGAAGAAAAACGAAATGTGATGTTGGTTCCGGTTTCTTTTGTTTCTGAACATGTTGAAACCCTCGTAGAACTTGATATTGAAATTTTTGAAATAGCCAAAAAAAGCGGAGTAAACCTGTTTTTGCGTGTTGAAGCGTTGCGAACACACCCTGATTTTATTTTGGCTTTGGTCGAGCTGGTTTCTAACAGTATGACAGAAATTAATTAAATGGATTTTGTGGTTGAACAGTATAATTGGTGGCGAGCTGGGCACATTGTTTTTGTGATTTTCTGGATGGCAGCATTGTTGTTTTTACCTAGAAAATTTGTCTATCAGTTTAGAACCCCTGTAAACAGCGCTGCTAGTGCTGATCTGATAAATCAGCAAAAAGTTTTGATAAGGATAATTATGAACCCTTCCGGGATGGGTGCATGGTTGTTTGGAGTTTTGCTATTATTTGCAAATTACGGTCGCTCTGGTTCTTTGGAAATATTCCAACAGCCTGCCTGGATTATAAAGCTTGTGCTTGTAGTTATTATGAGCTGTTTTCACGTTTTTTATCTTATAAGCCATAAAAACTTTTGTTATGAAAACCGAACACACAGCGAAAAATTTTGGCGTATATTAAACGAGGGCCCTGCCATTTTAAGCATATTAATTGTTGTTACGGCAGTAGTTTATATTTAGCAGGGCTTGACGGTGGGTTATAGCTGTGGTTTTCGTAAATCCCTTCTTATTGAAACAGTTTAATCTGTTTCGCACACACAAATTTTAGCAAAACAAGCCTACTCGCCAGAAAATCACAGGCGAGCAGAGCACAGGGTTGAATATGAGCAATTTAGATCAGGAAGAGCAAACAGTAATTGATGAGCCAGCCAAAAAGGCCAGCAACCCATTTGGTTTAACCAAGATGGCAATGGCTGAATTAAAGGAAAAATCACCCAAGGCCCTGTTGGAGTTTGCAGAAAAGCTGGAAATTCAAAACGCATCAACCATGCGAAAACAGGATATGATGTTTGCAATCCTAAAAGACCTGGCTGAACGTGATGTAGAGGTAATTGGGCAGGGCACATTGGAGGTTATGCAAGACGGGTTTGGTTTTTTGCGCTCGGCGGATGCAAATTATTTGGCTGGCCCGGATGATATTTATGTCAGCCCGGCACAGATTAAAAAAATGGCCTTGCGGACAGGAGACACAGTTGAAGGCGAAATCCGTTCACCACGGGATGAAGAGCGTTATTTTGCCTTGCGAAAAGTTACACTAATAAACTTTGAAGACCCTGAAAAAGCGCGTCACAAGGTTCATTTTGACAATCTTACGCCGCTTTATCCTGAAGACAGGATGTATATGGAAACCAAGGATCCAACAAAAAAGGACAGATCTGGTAGAGTTATTGATATTGTTGCGCCGCTTGGAAAAGGACAAAGAGCATTAATTGTTGCCCCGCCCCGCACCGGTAAAACCGTTTTGTTGCAAAACATTGCCATTGCTATTGCAGAAAATCAGCCGGAATGTTTTTTGATAGTTCTGCTGATAGATGAGCGCCCAGAAGAAGTTACGGATATGCAGCGCTCAGTTAAAGGTGAGGTAATAGCATCAACCTTTGACGAACCACCAACACGGCACGTGCAAATCGCTGAAATGGTTATAGAAAAAGCGAAAAGACTTGTTGAGCATGGCAGAGATGTAGTTATTTTGCTTGATTCAATAACCCGTCTGGGCCGGGCCTATAACACAGTTGTTCCGTCTTCTGGGAAGGTTTTGACCGGCGGTGTTGATGCAAATGCCCTGCAGCGCCCAAAACGGTTTTTTGGAGCGGCGAGAAACATTGAGCACGGCGGATCATTGACCATAGTTTCTACAGCTTTGATTGATACAGGCTCGCGTATGGATGATGTGATCTTTGAAGAGTTTAAGGGAACAGGAAATTCAGAAATTGTTCTGGACAGGAAGGTTTCTGATAAACGGGTGTTCCCGGCAATTGATGTTACAAAGTCAGGAACAAGAAAAGAAGAGCTTATTGTTGATGCGGACAAGCTTGCCAAAACATTTGTGCTAAGACGCATTATCAACCCGATGGGTACGATTGATGCTATTGAGTTTTTGTTGGAGAAACTGCGTCAAACCAAAGATAATGAAGAGTTTTTTGACAGCATGAACACTTAAAACAGCAGGGGTATTTATGAGTATTAAATTATATCACGCCAGACACAGCCGCTCGCTTCGGGTATTGTGGTTGTTGGAGGAAGCTGGCCTGCCCTATACGCTGGAAGTTGTTGATCTTGCCCTTGGCAACACGGGTGGCGAAAGTTATGCCAAGATAAACCCTTTGCAAAAAGTTCCTGCCATTAAGGTTGAAAATGAAGTTTTGCAGGAAAGCACGGCTATTTTGGAGTTTCTTGCCAACCGTTTTGATCTGGACAATTTGCTGGTGTCAAAAGATCATGAAGATTATGGCCGGTTCTTGCAATGGCTCCATGGTGGTGAATCGGGATTTGGGATGTATCTTTCCCTTTATTTTGGCCACACTGTTTTATTGCCAAAAGAACAGCGAAACAAGATGATGGCTGTTTGGGCTGAAGATAATTTGAAAAAAATACTTAATCTGTTTGCAGAATCTTTGGCAGATCGAGAATTTATAGCTGCTGACAGGTTTACAATTGCCGATATTTCGGTGGGTTATATTTTATACGGTTTATCATTGCTTGGAAAACAAGAAGAAATGGCGCCAAAAAGCGTGCTTGCATGGTGGAGGAGCATATCAGAGCGCCCGGCCCTTCAAAAAGCCACAAGCCTTTAAGCACCAACCTTTTTCTGGCACTTGAACCGAATCTGGCGGCATAACTAATGGTTGATTGCGAAAAGGATACTATTTTTGCCCTGGCCAGCGCCCGGGGGCGGGCCGGAGTTGCCGTTATTCGTATTTCTGGATACAAAGCCCTATGGGCGGTGCAGACACTGACTTCCGGCGGCGCCTTTTCTCCTGGTACATTTCAACTTGCCTGTTTAAGAGACCCAAAGGATGGAAGCGCTTTAGATCAGGCAATTGTTTTATTTTTTTCCGGCCCGAAAAGTTTTACCGGCGAAGACGTTGTGGAGCTGCAATGTCACGGAAGCCCCGCAGTTGTTGATGCGATATTTAACGTTCTGCTGGAGATGGGATTACGACCTGCAGAACCCGGAGAATTTACTCGCAGAGCGTTTGTTAATGGACGAATGGATCTTGTGCAAGCAGAGGGCTTGGCTGATCTTGTTGATGCTCGCACAGAAGGGCAACGGCAGCAGGCGCTTCAGCAAATGGGCGGAAGTTTAAGTCAATATGTTGTAAAATGGCGAACCTTGCTTTTGGATCTTTTGGCACAGGTTGAGGCCGAAATAGACTTTTCAGAAGAAGAAGATGTTCCAGGCGCCTTAAGCGCCCGGATATTGCCGGGCATATCAAACCTCGAACAGGAACTAGCGGAGCATTTAAGACAATCCGGACGAGGCAAAAAGGTAAGAGACGGGTTTTTGATAGCCTTGATCGGGCCAGTAAATGCTGGAAAATCAACGCTTCTTAACGCCCTGTCAGGAGAAGATCGGGCCATTGTTTCCAATCAGCCGGGAACAACCCGCGACGTGGTTGAGGTGCAAACACAAATTGGCGGGTTTCTAGTAACAATTGCAGACACTGCCGGATTGCGAAAAACCAGACAAAAAATTGAAAAAGAAGGAATTAGAAGAACAAAGATTACCGCAAGCAATGCGGACTTAAGGCTTTTTTTGCTAGAGTGCGGGCAAGAGAGGCCAGATGAAATGCTTGCAGAAGCAAAGGCTGGCGATTTGTTTTTACAGACCAAGGCCGATCTTAATAAAAGCCCCGTTTATGATGAGGGTTGGTTGTTGATTTCTGCAAAAACCGGCTTGGGCATGAAGGAGCTACAGGACAATTTACAGGAAAAAGTAGAGCAGCAATTATCTGCAACCGAAGCACCAAGCCTGACTAGGCAGCGTCACGTCAAAGCAATTGATTCTGCGCTGGGCTTTTTGGCATCAGCAAAGACCGGTCTGCACGAAGATGGAGACTTACGCCCTGAGCTGGTTGCCGATGACCTTCGACAGTGTGGAATTTGTTTAGGCAGCTTGTTGGGAGAGCTGGGGTCGGAACAGGTGTTAGACCAAATTTTTGGTGAATTTTGCATTGGCAAATAGCGCAAAGCAAAATGTTTCACGTGAAACAATGTAAAACAGATTCGACTTTTTCCAAAAAAATAAGTACAGCACTGAGCTGCAATAGCAGAAACCACAGTTTTATTCGGGCGCGTCATGCAAACCAGATTTGATGTTATTATAATTGGTGCGGGCCACGCCGGGTGCGAGGCGGCTTCGGCATCGGCGCGCCTTGGTGCAGACACATTGTTGTTGACGCCATCGCTTTCAAATTTGGGACAGATGAGTTGCAACCCGGCCATAGGTGGCATGGGAAAGGGGCATTTGGTAAGAGAAATAGATGCCCTTGGCGGCTTAATGGGCGAAATTGCTGATCTGTCCGGGATTCAGTTTAGGGTGTTAAATCGACGCAAGGGCCCGGCAGTACATGGCCCGCGCACCCAGTCAGACAGAAGGCTGTATCAGCAGGCAATAACAGAAAGAATAACAGAACAAGCAGGCCTTACTGTTGTCACTGGCTTCGCAGAAGATCTGCTGCTGGATAAGGGGTGGGTGGTTGGCGTGGTTGATGCCGCCGGTGTCGAGTACAGGGCTGGAGCCGTGGTTCTAACCACAGGAACCTTTCTAAGCGGCATGATTCACAAAGGAAACACCCGCATTCCTGCTGGGCGGCACGGAGAAAAACCAGCAATTGGGCTGGCAAAAACCCTGTATTCTCTGGGCTTTCCTGTGGGAAGGCTTAAAACAGGAACCCCGGCTCGGCTTGATGCCGCAACAATTGATTTTTCCGGGATGGGCTGGCAAAAGGCTGATGATGAGCCGGTTCCGTTTTCGTTTTTGCACCAGACAATCAAGGTTCCACAAATAGCATGTGCGATCACGCATACTAATCTGAAAACCCATGAAATAATAAAAAACAATCTGAAATTTTCGGCAGTTCATGGCGGCGCCATTACTGGCAATGGCCCAAGATACTGCCCAAGCATTGAGGATAAACTACACCGGTTTGCTGACAGAAAAAGCCACCAGATATTCCTGGAGCCGGAGGGGTTGAATGACGACACAATTTACCCAAATGGAATTTCAACCTCTTTGCCCGAATCCATACAATTGGAGTTTTTACGAACAATTCGTGGTCTGGAGCGCGTAGAGGTTAAACAATATGGCTATGCAATTGAATATGACTATGTTGACCCAAGGGCTTTGAAGCCCACTCTGGAAACAAAAAAGATTTCTGGATTGTTTTTTGCCGGGCAAATAAACGGTACAACAGGCTATGAGGAAGCGGCGGCACAAGGCTTGGTGGCCGGGCTTAATGCGGCGATGCAAACAGCGGGGGGCCCTGAGTTTTGTCTTGATAGGTCAGAGGCTTATATTGGTGTTTTAATTGATGATTTGGTGTCGAAAGGGGTTACGGAGCCCTATCGAATGTACACTTCACGCGCGGAATACAGATTATCCTTACGAGCCGACAATGCAGATCAGAGGTTGACCCCGCTTGCTGTGGCTGGCGGGTTTGCCGGCGGTAAGCGCTCTTCCATATTCAAGGAAAAATCCAAAAAGCTCCAGAAGGCCCGGGAAATATCCAATACTAGGGCGCTCAGCCCGGCACAGATTGCTCAAAAAGGGATTCAGATAAACCAGGACGGGATTAGGCGCACAGCTTTTGATTTGTTGGCATATCCAAACATTTGCTGGAAAAATGTTTGTGATTTGTGGCCGGAGCTAAGGCCCATTGAAAAAAGCATTGCTGCACAAATTGAAACCGACGCCATTTATGCCGGCTATATGAAGCGCCAGCAAGATGACATTGCGCGGTTTAGACAAGAAGAATCCAAGCTTTTGCCTGAGGATCTGGATTATTACTCAATTAGCGGTCTTTCCACGGAAGTAAAACAAAAGCTCAGCCGCGTGCGCCCAAAAAGCCTTGGTCAGGCCAGTAGAATAGAGGGTATAACTCCTGGAGCTCTGACGATGCTGCTGCACTTTGTTCGCCACTCAGCCAAAAAGCGGCGAGCATGAGTGAGGCCCACGCAATTGCTACTTTAGAGAAGATTGTTTCACGTGAAACAATGCAAAAATTCTCAAAAATGCATCAAGAATTGGTCAAATGGTCCGGACGGTTTAATTTGGTTGCTCCGACCAGCCTGTCACATTACTGGTCTCGTCATGTACTGGACAGCGCCCAATTGTTTTCTATTGCTCCGACGCGCTCAAAGACGTGGCTGGATTTTGGCTCTGGCGCCGGCTTTCCCGGCATGATATTGGCTATTATGCTCTGTGAGCAAGAGGGGGCCACCATGACTTTGGTGGAATCAAATGGAAAAAAGGCCGCGTTTTTACAACACTGCGCCAGAATTACCGGGGCGCCTGTAAGGGTTTTGCAGCAAAGAATAGAGCAAACAAAACAATCTCATGTTGATGTTATTACCGCTCGTGCGGTGGCAGATTTACAGCAGTTATTGACATGGGCTGAGCCATTTTGCGGCCAGAATACGGTTTTATTGTTTCCAAAAGGAAAAAGTGTTGAACAGGAATTGACCTTTGCCCGCAAGCAATGGGACATTGATTACCAGCTAATCGACAGTTGCACCGAAGAGGGTGCAAAAATTGTCAAAATAGGAAAATTTGCTCGTGTCTGACCAAAACCAAGAAATACCAAGGGTTCTCGCTGTGGTTAACCAAAAGGGCGGCGTTGGCAAAACCACTACCGCCATAAACCTGGCCACGGCATTGGCTGCAATTGGGCAAAAGACCCTTGTTCTGGATATTGATCCACAAGGAAACGCCTCAACCGGCTTGGGGGTTGGGCCAGCAGATCGGAAAAAAACCACTTATGATGTCATTGTTGATGAGGAAAAACTGCAAAGCACAATATTGACTACACTTGTGCCAAACCTTTGGCTGGTTCCTGCGCATTATGATTTGGCTGGCGTGGAGCTGGAGCTGGCAAATGCTCCTCGCAGATCATACAGAATAAAACAGGCTCTGGAGAGCCTGACAAAAACCGGCACCGAAAACCTGAATTACATTTTAATAGACTGCCCGCCCTCCTTAAATGTGTTGACGGTTAATGCATTAACCGCAGCTCATGGTTTGATTGTTCCTTTGCAGTGTGAGTTCTTTGCTCTGGAAGGCTTGTCGCAATTATTGCGAACTGTTGATCTGGTTCGTACCAGCTTAAACCCAAAGCTAACAATTCAGGGCATTGTTTTAACCATGTATGATGGAAGAAATAATTTGGCGCGACAGGTATCAACAGATGTAAGGCAGCATTTTGGTGATCTTGTCTATAGCACCATGATCCCGCGCAATGTACGTATTTCCGAAGCACCTGGCTTTGGAAAGCCCGCTTTGATTTATGATCATTCTTGTGTCGGCAGCAAGGCATATATGAAGCTGGCCAGCGAATTGATAAAACGTGAAAAAATAGAGATTGAGGCTTCAGCATGACAACGACGGAAAAGAAAACAGGCTTGGGCCGAGGTTTATCTGCTTTGCTGGGAGAACAGCCTGCCCCCCGTGCGCCGGATTCAGAAAATCATCAGCCGATAATGCTGCCAATTGAGTTTTTACAGCGCAATCCGGAGCAACCAAGGCGCCATTTTGACGATGAAAAAATGCAACAACTGATTTCATCCATTCGCCAACAAGGTGTCCTGCAACCGATTTTGGTTAGAAGTATTGTTGGAACAAGCCAGTATCAGATTGTAGCTGGAGAGCGCAGGTGGCGAGCCGCCGGACAGGCGGGTCTGCATGAGGTTCCTGTATATGTGCGCGAGTTATCAGACCGGGAGGTGGTTGAAGTTGCCCTGGTTGAAAACATGCAGCGCTCTGATCTAAACCCCGTAGAAGAAGCGCAAGGCTATCGCACCTTAATAGATCAGTTTCACCACACTCAAGAAGAGGTGGCAAAGGCGGTGGCCAGAAGCCGTTCTCATATTGCAAATACGGTGCGTTTGCTTGAGTTGCCGGAATCTGTGCAGGAAATGCTGATCGATGGGCAGCTTTCTGCAGGCCATGCCCGGGCAATCTTGTCTGCAGAAAACCCAGTTGCAATATCAGAAAAAGTCATTGATCGAGGGTTGAGCGTTAGGCAAACAGAAAAGCTGGTTCGTGATTCTTTGGGTAAGCTGGAAACTAAATCAAAAAAAGCACCCAATACCAAAGTAAAAGACACAGACACTATGGCGCTGGAATCCAGTTTAAGCGAGGCTCTTGGGTTAAAGGTGAGTATTTTACAAAAAAAGGGAAATTCTGGCCTGCTGCAAATTGAGTATTTGACACTTGAACAGTTGGATGATTTGTGCAGAAGAATAAATACTACCTAATATCAATGTCTTAGTGTTGATATAGCCAGAATAAACCTTCCTGCTAAATATGGCTCTGTGCCCAAGGGTGATTTTAATTCCTGCTCAGCAATTGTGGCCTTTTCCAGGGCTTTTTCCAGTTTTGCTGCTGACCAAATAGTACAGTGTCGCATGAATATATCGCGATGCATTGCAAACACCGGCGGCCGCAAAGCAGACATCGCACCAGCAATAGACCCACCGTTTTTTGTTGCGCATAGCACCTGATGCATGCGGTGAAGGTGTCTGGCAACCGCGCGCACGATCATTATCGCAGATTGTCCGCTGTTAATGAGTTGGTTTAGAATTTTATCGGCATCAGCAGCGCGGCCCTCAACACAAGCAAAAACTAGTTTTTCCATGGTGCCATTGCCGGTTTCTGAAATTACATCTTGAACATGGGTTATGGTAACGGGCTGTTTTGGCTGGTCGTTCAAAAAACAAATCAGCTTTTCCACTTCAAGGCTCAGAGTTTTGCGATCTGGAGGAAGGCTGGATGCCAACAGGCTCAAGGCATCGGGCTCAATTGTGTGTCCCTCCTCCAATAATAATTGCTTGCAGATACGCATCACATCACCGGGGCGATCCGGATAACAGGCGATAATAACAGCCTTGTCGCGGTCTTTTTCCAGGGCCTTGCGCAAGAGATTGGATGTTGGCAATGATCCGGCTTCTATGATCAGCCGGGCAACGGGCAAATTATCCGGGCCAGAAAAAGCCTTAAGCGCTTCAATAATATGCTTTGTGTCATCAGCATTGGGATTCTTAATGTGCACAAGTCGTGGCCCGCCGGTTAGGGAGTAGGCTGCCATTTCATCAATCAGGCCAATTTCATTCTTGCTTATTTCACCGGCTGTGAACCCGGATATGGAAAAATCATCAGACTTGTCATCCAGCCATTTATTGCGCAGCTCACAAACAAATTCAGATACTTTTCCGCTATCGGCTCCATAAACTAAAGCAACAAAAACATTAGGGTCGGGCCTACGCAAAAAAGAGTTTGCAGCCGATTGATTTAATTTCATTGTTGATCGCGATTAGCAGCAAAATAAAACCCTAATTGATCCAATATTGTATCTGCCAGCGCTGACAGGGCCCGCTCTTCTGCGTCTTTTTCTGCAACCTGTGAGGCATAAGGGCTTGCTGGCGAGGCAAAGGATGCGGTGCTGCTTGCGGTCATATTGGTAAGTGGCTTGCCCTGTCTATCGCGCAAAACCCAATTGGCAGTTAGCTGTATTTGATAACGTGTAGCCACATTGTCAGATAAGACCCCAAACCCAAGGCGAGCCGGAGAAAGTTTTATATCCAATTGATATTTTCCACTATTGCCGGTTTGAATGCCCCCGCGCTCAAGCATTTCCTGATTAAGAAAAAACCCGGTTCTGCCCTCTATTTCGCTCATCTGAATAGACGAAAAGCTGGATCTTGCGCCATTTTTTTCAGCATAAACCGGTGAGAAACCGGTGCAAGCCGTCAAAAAAGGCAAAAGAAGAAACAAAACAGGTAAAATATATTTATTCATCCTAAGCCGCCACAATATTGATTATTCTATCAGGAACTATAATCACCTTTTTCACCTCAAGACCAGCTATGGATTTCTGCACTGACGGGTTTTTCATCGCCATATCCAAAAGCTCATCCTTGCTAAGGCCGGCAATTACATCAAGCTGTCCCCGGCGCTTTCCGTTTACCTGTAGCGGAATTACAATTGTGTCGTCCTCGGCCAACTCAACCTCAAAAACCGGCCATGGGGTTTGTGCAACAAGGTCTTGTTCACCAAGTTTTTCCCAGCAGCTCTCAGCTAAATGCGGCACAAATGGGGATAATAGCAATATTAGAGTGCGGGTTGCCTGATGTCTGGCAGCAAGCATCTCACCACCAGCCTCTTTTGCCTTGCGAATGGCGTTCATTAACTCATAGAGTCGGGCAACGGCCTTGTTAAAACCAAGTGTTTCAATATCTTGCGATACGGCCCGGACAGTTTTGTGGGTAAGCCGGATCAAAGGTTCAGAGCCTTTTGTTATAGATTGGTTTTGAGGAACTGGTTGCTCAGCAACATCACAAACCTCGGCCCAGACCCGCTGTACAAAGCGAGCGGCTCCTTCTACTCCAGCCTCTGTCCATTGAACATCGCGGGCGGGCGGGCTGTCCGAGAGCACAAACCAGCGCGCAACGTCAGCGCCATATTTTTCGATAATAACAGCAGGATCAACTGTATTTCGCTTCGACTTGGACATTTTTTCTATGGCGCCAACATGTACACGATCGCCATTTTTGGTTTTCCAGTTGGCACCGTCTGAAACAATCTCTTCCGGGGATAACCAGTTACCTTCATTATCACGATAGGTTTCGTGGGTGACCATGCCTTGAGTAAACATGCCGTTAAAAGGCTCGCCGCCGGGAAGATCTAAAAGGCCACAATCGCGCAAAGCCCGGGTAAAAAATCGGGCATATAACAGGTGTAAAACCGCGTGCTCTATACCTCCAATATATTGATCAACCGGAAGCCAGCTCCTGGCAGCAGCGCTTTCAACGGGGGCATCAGCCTTGGGTGAGCAGAATCGGGCAAAATACCATGAGCTGTCAACAAATGTATCCAAGGTGTCGGTTTCACGCACCGCCGGTTTTGCACATATGGGACACTTGGTGTGCTTCCATGTTGGGTGATGGTCCAGAGGATTACCCGGCTGCTCAAAAGAAACCGCATCTGGCAAAACAACTGGCAATTCAGCTTCTGGAACGGGAACAGCTCCACAAGAATCACAATGAATCACTGGAATTGGACAACCCCAATACCGCTGCCGTGAGGCCCCCCAGTCTCGCAGGCGAAACTGTATTTTTTGTTTTCCCTTTTGAAGCTTTTCCAGCTCGGAAATAGCAAGTGGAATTGCTTCTTTTACGGGTTTTCCATTTAGGAACCCGGAATTGTATAGCCTGCCGTCACCAACCCAGGCAGAATCATAAATCCGGTATTCTTCGGCGGCTTCACCAGGTGGAAGCACTACCGGTAGTACCGGCAGGTCATACTTTCTAGCAAAATCAAGGTCTCGCTGATCACCGGCCGGACAGGCAAAAATCGCGCCGGTGCCATAGCCCATTAGCACAAAGTTGGCTATCCAGACCGGCAGCCTCTTTCCCTCGATAAATGGGTGCTCAACACTAAGGCCAGTATCAATACCGGTTTTTTCAGCGCGCTCAATAGCTTCTTCGGAGGTTCCAGCTTGTGCGCATTTTTTCACAAAATCATCAATTTCTGTCTTGCTTTTTGCCAGTTTCAGGGTCAGCGGGTGCTGAGGAGACAGAGCAATAAAGCTGGCACCAAACAGGGTGTCGGGACGGGTGGTAAAAACCTCAACGCCCTCATCAAAGCCATCAGGCGCACCCTCATCAGCAAATGCAAAACGAACCAAAGCCCCTTTGGAGCGGCCAATCCAGTTGGCCTGCATGGTGCGTACCTTTTCCGGCCAGCGCGATAAGCCATCAAGTGCATCCAACAAATCCTGCGCATAGGCTGTAATACGGAAAAACCACTGCTCCAGATTGCGGGTTTCTACCAATGCGCCAGAGCGCCAACCGCGTCCATCAACAACCTGTTCATTGGCAAGGACGGTGTTTTCCACAGGGTCCCAGTTAACTTGCGAGCTTTTGCGATATATCAGGTCTTTTTCGAGCAGTTTCAGGAAAATTTTTTGCTGCTGGTGGTAATAATCCTGATCACAGGTGGCAAATTCACGAGACCAGTCCAAAGAAAACCCAAGGGCTTTTAGCTGTTTTCGCATGGAGGCTATGTTTTTATAAGTCCAGTCCTTTGGCTGCACGCCCTTTTGTATGGCGGCGTTTTCTGCAGGCAGGCCAAAGGCATCCCAACCCATTGGATGAAGCACGGCATCACCTTTGGCCCGACGATATCTTGCCAGGACATCACCCATTGCATAATTACGAACATGTCCCATGTGCAGCCGCCCGGACGGATAGGGAAACATTTCCAGAATATACGATTTTCCTTGCCCGGGCTTCGGGTCTTTTGCGACGAAACAAGCTTGTTTTTCCCATGCCTTTTGCCATTTGGCTTCGCTGGTTTCGTAAGGGTAGCGGGTCATAACAAAACCTTTGGTTTTATTCACGGGCATTGTTTGGTTGTGCGAGAGCTCTTACTAACAACCAGGTACAAAGCTGTTGAACATAGCTCTAGCGCAAAGTTCTTATTTTTAATTCGCGGGCCCGCGATAAAATTGAATTTTCAATTTGAATTTCTGTATCCGGATCAACGCTTGCCGACACCCATTGGCCATTTGCATCGCGCTCTTCTTTAAACACCGAAACTTTTAAGCCATCAGCGCGCAGCCTGGTGTCAAGAATATAAACGGTTGCCTTAAAGCGCTCATTGGGCGCTGAGGCATCAGAATGCCACCCGGTAATGATGATTCCGCCATAGGGATCCGCAGATTCAAGCGGCATAAATTCAAGGGTTTCCAAAGATGCTCGCCATAAAAAACTGTTGACGCCAATCCCTGCAATTTCACCCTTTTTTGAGCCGGCAAAAGGGCTGGTTACTGTACCAACAGCCTTGCCTGCCTGCGAACAGGCCGAAACTGCCAAGCTGGCGGCCAGCAACATAATAACACCGAAACGAGATGATAGTTTTACCATAATTCCAACACCAAAAGCCTCTTAATCAGAACGCCCAAAAAGCGCTTATACCATGTTGTTTCGTGCTGGCTAGGGCTTGTTGCCAGTTTCAAATCCTATTTAAAAATAATAGCCAAGATAAGCAGGGCTTAGTGCGCAGGGCAGCGTTGCTGTAAGGACACAAGTTTTTTTAACCATCTTTAAGTTTGGCCAGCACAGCTTGACCCCGCATAACCGTTAGTACAAAAAGCTTTCTGGCATCCGGGGGAAGGGGCCGATCGCGCCCGGTTACGATTGGGCAGGCAATCAGTACACAGGTATTTTGAAACTGTGTTTTGAGACTGTCTTTCGTAGCCGGTGCGTTGTTTTTCCCCCGAAAGGCGACAGCAACGTTTAATAAAAAGAAATTAATATAGAATCATTTGACTCTGGTTTCTTTTTGGTAACACGTTTGTTGTAGGCTTGTTATATATTTTGGTGTAGTGTAGTCATCAGGAGTTAAAAATCGGGTCTGGGCTGACCCGGTAAATCAGAGGGAGATCTAAGGTGTTGAACTGGTTTCGGCACATTTTGGCGGGCTTGGTTGTATCGGCCATGTTAAGCGGAGCGGCATTTGCCAACCCTGAGCCAAAAGAGGATTCCTTACCCATCTCCAGCGATGAGCTTCCGTGGTATCGCTCATTTACCCTTCGCAGTTCAGAAATTGATGCCGGTGCATTTATGCCACAAAAGCAACCAGACCTTGAGTTCAGGGCCGGTGATCAGTGGGGTATTTCCGTAGGTCTTGAAGAGCAAGATCCTTTGCTGGAAAGCTTTGACCGAATGAGCGCCGGCGCTTTTTATGATATTTCGCCGCGTTTTCGACTGGGCGGGGGCTTGAGCTTTGTTGCCCCCGGCGAGCTGCGAATTTCTACGCCCGAGGATAGGGTTCTGCCGGTTAGCCCGGTTGGGCAGGAGCCGGTGGTAAGAATCGAATCATCTATCAAGTTTTAAGCTCCACCCTCTTTTAAGCTTACCCCTGCAGACACCAGAGCAACGCCGCTACAAACACCTTGTAGCTTATGAATGTTTTTTGGGGTTATACCGCCAAGAGCAAACACCACACCATCTATGGTATCAACCATGGCTGCAAAGGCTTTCGCACCTATTTCTCGATCAGCGCTTTTGCTGCCGGAGGAAAAAACCGATGATAATATAACAGCATCGGCTCCGGCCAGGTGTGCTGCGCGGGCAGCGGCAATATTGTGTGCGGCGGCGGTTACCCATCGAAATTCACTAGATGCCACAACCTCGGATATATGTCCGATTAGCCGTTGGGGCATATGGACGCCATCTGCCCCAACCTTTTGTGCAAGCTCCCAGTCTGCCCCCACCAGAAACCCGGAGCCGTTTTTTTTACAAATTTCTACAAGCTTGTGGGCTGTGGAAACGCGGGTTTTGTGGCCAAAGTGCCGGTATACCATAGCACAGCCGGGGGGTAGGTTTTTTGCCAGCTCAGTTGGCTCCGGGCTGCGTTCAGGGTCAGTAAAGATCAGCAGTCCAGGCAAATCAGCCATCGTTTGCGTTCGGCAAAAACCGGGGCTGTTGCTTATACTTGCGATGGCGGACAGGGCGGTATAGAGCTGTTTTGTCATGAATAAAAGCTTGTCTGATATTGCGCAAAGACGCAAGAACATCACTTCCAGAATGCAAAGCGCCCTCGAGGAAGCAGGTCGTGCGTCAGATTTATGTGAGCTCGTTGCTGTATCCAAGCGCCAGAGCGATCTGAAAATTGATGCGCTGTGGCGCGCAGGCCACCGGGTATTTGGCGAAAATCAAATAGATGAAGCAGAGCGCCACTGGTTAAAAAAACGACAGCAGAAAGAGCCGTTCAAACTGCATTTTATTGGCCATTTACAGAGCAATAAAACCGCCCGTGCGGTTGATTTATTTGATGTAATTGAAACGGTGGATTCAATAAAGCTGGCCAGAAAAATCGACCACTGCTTGCAAAAAAATCCAAAATCATTGCAAATATTCATACAGGTAAACACCGGAGAAGAGCCGCAAAAGCACGGAGTGTTACCGCAAGATCTGCCGCAGCTAATAAGGCAAATCCGGGAAGAAACCTCATTAACAGTTTCTGGTCTGATGTGCCTGCCGCCAAAGCATGATGAGCCGGGTCTGCATTTTGCACTTTTGGCCAAGCTGGCAAAACAGCAAAACCTGTCACAATTATCTATGGGCATGAGCGCAGACTTTGAAACCGCGATCCGGTTTGGGGCAAGCTGTGTTCGGATTGGCTCTGGTCTGTTTGGCCCGCGCGAAACCGGGTAATATATTGTTTTAAGCTGCTATTGGTGCCCCTGTTACCATTTCATCATTGGTGCCGGGTTAAAGGGATGATGCAGGAACCATTTTACAGCTTTTTTTATCAACCCCTTGTGAAAACCATTATTGGGGAAGGTTGTTTTTAGCTCTCGCAGCAAGGGTCGGCTTAACCCAAAACGAAAAAAACCCAATGAAAAATCCACAAGATCGCCTTTCCTGAACAGCTCAACCAGCATTTGCGGGTTTTCTTTGTATTTTCGCAATTTATGGTGTTCGCTGATCATCAGGCTGATTTCCTGGCTCCAGCTTTCCAGACCATTATCTTTCATGTATTTCATGGCCGGGGAAATTGAAGGCGGTATGTAGTCAAGAGTGTTGTCAGTCCATATTCCTATATCGTGAAAGGCTGCGGCAATTTGAATTTTTTGCATGTCCTGTTCACTGCAATGATGTAGCCAGAAACAACAATTCACCATGCGGTAAACGTGGTTTTTATATCCGCTATAGTCTGTGCCGATAACAGGGCGCCAATCAGCTAAAATAGCATCAACAATCGGCAAGGTTTTGTATATTCTCATGACTAAATATCCGGTTTTTCTTGTAGTTCTCGTTCTTCCAGAGCATCCCAGAGCTTTAGGCCGGTGCTGATTGCGCGAACAACGCCATCGCCAGCCCACCCCGGAGGCCAGGCCAGAGCCTTGCGGTTTACTATCCAGAAGTCCGTAAGTTCTGTTTGGTTTTCCAAAACCAGATCCGCGATAGTGCGACCATTTAGCTGCGTAAGGGAAACCCCATGGCCAATACACCCGGTTGAATAAACAATTCTCTGGTCACCAATAAAGCCAATTTCTGGGGTCATATCCAGGTTAACAGAAACAGGGCCGCCCCATCGATGTTCTATTTGTATGTCTTTCAGGCTCGGAAACAACCATTTTATATGCTCGTGCAGGTCTTTCCATATTTTAACTGTATTCATGCTTTCCATGGTATTCTTGTTTGGGAAAGCAACATTTCCCCCGCCCATGGTCAGGCGCCCGCACTGGGTGCGTCTGAAATAATGAATTAGCTGCCGGTTATCCTCAACAGATTGGCGCTGGTTCCAGCCAATGTCATCCCATTGTTGTTCTGATAGTTTTTGTGTCACCACTTGCGAGGTCCAGACCGGAGCCTGCCTAGAGCGAATGCGAGGCAGCCCGCGAATAGTGTTTGACCAGGCGTTTGTGGCAATAACCAGCCTGTTACAAATAACAATTCCGTCTGGGGTTTGCAGCTTTATGCAGTTGGGGCTTTTCTCTATTTTGAGGATCGGGGTGCGCTCATATATGGATGCACCAGCATTTTTCGCAATTCGTTTTAATTCTTGTACATGCTTAAAGGGGTTTAGGATTCCACTGTTCTTTTCAAAAATTCCGGCCTGAAAGCGTGGCGAGTGGATGTTTTGCCTTATTTGGCTGCTTGGTTGAAATTGATAATTTGCGCCCAAGCCCAGTTTTTGAAACAATTCCATACTGTTTTTAAGGCGCTTAACCTGAGCAGAAGAATAAGCAACCCTAACCATGCCGGTGTGCTCATATGCGCTGTCCAGATTATATTGTTCAATCAGCTCGCGCACATATTCAACGGCGCGTATCATGTATCGTTGAGCTTCCAGTGTTTTTTGTTGACCCCATCGTAAGATGGTTATCTCGGGCTCAAGCCCGAACAAGGTCATATTAAACCCGCCATTGCGCCCGGATGCCCCATACCCAACATATTGGGCTTCAAACACAGATACGGATAAGGCAGGTTTGCTGCGTTTTATTTCCCTAGCAGCAGACAGGCCGGTAAATCCGCCGCCAATAATTGCAACATCAACCCGGGATGCGCCGCGCAGCGGCTCGTCTATGACAATTTCTGGGTGTTGGGATTCCCAAAAGGAGGCCGGTTTTATCATGAAACTACGCTGGCAAACAATTAAATATACGCGTACATTTAATCAGTTGGGCCTGTTTGTCAACGGCTTGCCCGGCTATAAATTTTGTAAAACGGGATGTCTGGGAGAACATGTTGAAAAAGAAAAAGAAGCCTGGCCGCAAAACAATCTCGAGAGGGGGGCTGGAATTAAAGCAACAGGAAATTGTAAATGCTGCTAACAGCCTGTTTATCGAGCGCGGCTATGAGGCCGTGTCAATGCGAAAGCTGGCGCAGGCCCTGCAAGTATCAACAATGTCGCTATATCGTTATTTTCCCAGCAAGCGGGCTATTCTGGTACATATCTGGGCAAACATATTTGAGACTGTGTTTAAGAACTGCAGACGGGCGTCACTTGGCGCTGTGGGGGAAAACCACAAACTGATCGCTTATGCTGTAGAATTTGTTCAATACTGGCAAAAACACCCGGAACACTATCAAATGATCTATGGCGAAATAGACAAGCCAAATGCTGAAGAGCGCTTTTTTATTGATGAAGACCTAGTTTTGCAGGAAGTAAGTTTTGTTGAAGAGCTGTTGCTACGAGCTGGGGTTTCTACGGCAAGGGTAAAGCTATCCGGGCAACAGTTCTTGTGTATCATTCATGGCGTAAGTCACTCCTTGGTTACTATACCGGAGCTACATTGGTCGCCTCCACAACAGTTGATAACAGGCCTGATCAACGGCCTGATCCAGCAGCAAAAAAAATAGTTTTACCGAAAACTATGGTTTGGCTTAAAATATGGTGACCCCGGCGCGATTCGAACGCGCGACCCCCAGATTAGGAATCTGGTGCTCTATCCTGCTGAGCTACGGGGCCAGATTTACAGAATATACAGGATGACAAGCTGCAGGCAAAGCGAATAGGGTCGTAGTGCAGGAGGCCCTTTGATGCAACAAGCTAGGCGAAACTTTATTCTTGGTGCGCTGTCTTTTGGCACTCCATTTATATTTGCCACCCCCGGCAAGGCACAGCAAAACCAGTCGCATTTTGCCGGCGGTCGCCTTGCCCGCGTTGTTTCTGGCGATGTTTTTGAGTTGCAAGACGGCCGTGTTGTACGCCTTGCCGGAGTGGTGGCACCAAGACCGCCAACAGGCTCAAAGGCGGGGCAGCCGCTTTGGCAGGAGGCCAAAAGCCAATTACGGGAAATTTTACAAGGGCATGAGCTAGTTTTTCATCAAGTAGGACACGATCGGTTTGGCCGGATTGTCTCGCATGTTATGGCTGGACCAAAGGGGATATGGGCTCAGGGGCAAATGCTAAGGCTTGGTTTTGCGCGAGTAAAAACCTCGGCACAGGATCACAGTCGCGCCCGCTTGATGTTACGGTTGGAGAACGAGTCCAGGATTGCTAAAAATAATATCTGGCGGCACGGGTTTTACCGGGTACGGCAGCCAGATGCCCTTGATGCAGATTTTGGCAGCTTTCAGATTGTTGCAGGGAAAATTCTTTCCGTGGCCAATGGCCGCAGCAACACCTATTTGAATTTTGGGCCAAACTGGCGGCAGGATTTCACCGCTCAAGCCAACCGGAAAGTCACCCGCGCGTTTGCCAAGGCCGGTATGCGCCTGTCTAGGCTTTCTGGCAGAAATGTGCAGGTTCGCGGTCTGATCCTGCCGCAAAATGGCGCATTAATAAAATTGGGTCATCCCAGTCAACTGGAGCATTTTTAGCAAAAGTGGGTACCGGTTTTGCGGTTCAAAAATGCGACAGATAAAGATTGAGCATTTTTAGCAAAAGTGGGAAGTTTTTATCTGTCCTATCGCCTATCGGCTACTTGAGGACGGGTTTTGCGGTTCAAAATGCGACAGATAAAGATTGAGCATTTTTAGCAAAAGTGGGAAGTTTTTATCTGTCCTATCGCCTATCGGCTACTTGAGGACGGGTTTTGCGGTTCAAAATGCGACAGATAAAGATTGAGCATTTTTAGCAAAAGTGGGAAGTTTTTATCTGTCCTATCGCCTATCGGCTACTTGAGGACGGGTTTTGCGGTTCAAAATGCGACAGATAAAGATTGAGCATTT
>JALSYJ010000019.1 GCA_027071965.1 Robiginitomaculum sp.
GCGGCCCTTGATGTAATGATGGGTAATGGGGCTTTTGCAGAGATGATGCGCAACGCGGTATCCGCTGCAACCCGGCGCAGCTCCCAATTAAGAAGGCCGGGTTAAGAGCATTTTTAGCAAAAGTGGGAAGCTCTTTTAATGTCCTACCGCTTCGCTACTTGAGGACGGGTATATGTCCTACGCCTAGCGGCTACTTGAGGAGTCTTTTGTGTCCTATCGCTTCGCTACTTGAGGAGTCTTTTGTGTCCTATCGCTTCGCTACTTGAGGACTCCGCGACGGCAAGCCTCGCTATTTTAAGCGCGGTGTTGCGGCCAAAATACGATAAAACAATGGCTTATTTGCTGGCTGGCAATATCACCTCTACCAATAAGCCGCCATGAGAAGAATCACCTAATCGGATGTGACCTCCGTGAGACTGAACTGCATCTCTGGCAATAGACAG
The DNA here is from genome assembly GCA_027071965.1 of Robiginitomaculum sp. Lineage (GTDB taxonomy): Bacteria > Pseudomonadota > Alphaproteobacteria > Caulobacterales > Maricaulaceae > Robiginitomaculum_B. Next base: position 444 of record JALSYJ010000019.1, read on the forward strand.
CCCAAGACCTACACCTTCTGTATTCAGGTTTCTGGCCTCATCAAGTCGGTTAAAGGGGCGAAAGGCCTGCTCGCGGTCGCTTTTTGGAATTCCCGGCCCATTGTCCTCAATAATAATAAAAACCATATCGTCATTCATATATGAACTAATCCAGACCTTATCTGCGTATCGCACTGCATTTTCCAGAATATTTGTAAGACAGCGCTCAATACTTTGAGCCCTTACCCGCACCATTAGTGATGTGCTGACGTCCATATTGGCCAATTGTTCTTCGGTGAGCAATTGCGCAACAAGTTCACGCAACATTCCTGATATATCAAGCTTTACTGATTCTGCTGCTGATTCGCCTTGAGCAAAATCAAGATAACCCTCCAGCATTTCCTGCATTCGCTGCACGTCCTTGCGGGCAGCATCCAGCTCCGGGGTTTTTTCCATCATTGCAAACTGTAGTTTAAGACGAGTTAGCGGGGTGCGCAAATCATGACTGACCCCGGCCAGCATTTCTGTTCGCTGTGCAACAAATCGCGAAATTCGCTCACGCATTTTGATAAAGGCTTCAGAGGCCTGCCGAACCTCTGTGGGGCCGCTGGCCTTAAAGTCCGGCATATCCAGCCCCTTTCCAAGCCGGTCGGCGGCCTTGGACAATTGCAAAATTGGTCGTAACTGAATGCGGGTAAACAGCAAGACAACAGCCATCAATATCAAGGTGGCCGCCACCAGCCATGCTACAAAAATATCCCCGGTAGTGGCATAGACTTTATCGCGAGGTGCAATGAAACGCATAACATCCTTTCCCACCTGCACCCGGATATCCACATATGCCGGAAATCGGTTGGTATCGAACCAGAACGGCAAAGCAATTTTAGCCGCCAAAGCCCGGCGCAAGGTGCGATCAAGCGGAGAATTGAACGACGAATGTGTACTGGTGGGCAGATCTTCATCAAGCATTAGCGCAACACTCAAATTCATTTTTTCCAGTGACAGCTTTTGAACCTTTTGCAGGCCCTGCCCCGTCGGGTTTTCAGAATACAACTCCAGCACCACAGAAATATCACCCACCACCCCTTCAGAAAGCGATGTGCTTGCCGATTGCCAATGCCGATCAAAAAACATGAAAACAACTGCTATCTGCATGACCAATACCGGCAATGCAACAATGAGCATCGACCTGCCAAAAAGAGTTTTTGGCGTATAATTACGCAAAGCAGGCAGGCGCTTTCTCAGTTTGCGCCAAAGTGGGGCCACAGTCACAGGTTCTGTTCTGGTTGCTGATCTTCTGCAAACTCCGGACGCGCCAACAACCGGTATCCGGAACCGCGCACGGTTTGCAGAAATCTGGGGTTTTTGGGATCAGCCTCAATCTTTCGGCGCAAGCGGGCCATTTGCACATCAACCGAACGCTCTGCAGCATCCGTGTCTTCGGACAAGCTTAAACGCGAAACTGGCTCGCCGGGTGTTTTGGCCAGCGCGCTTAACAAGTTGGCCTCACTGTCAGTAAGAGAAACCCTGCCCCCTGGCCCTTGCAGGTCTCTGGTGGCCGGATTAAATTTCCAATCACCAAACACCAAAATGCTACCGTCAAGCTCAAAGCGCAAAGAACGCCGCAAAATCGCCTGAATACGCAAGACAAGTTCTTCCGGTTCAAAGGGTTTTACCAGATAATCATCAGCACCCAGCCGCAAGCCCTCAATCCGTTCATTAGCCTCTGCCCGTGCCGTAAGCAGCAAAATCGGAATATTTCCCTGCTCACGCAAACTGTTTGTCAGCTCCAGCCCACTTTCACCCGGCATCATAATATCAATGATCAGCAGATCAAAATGCAAGGTCTCCATTAACTTTCTGGCTTTGTAGGCATTGGCCGCCGAGGACACCCTGAAACCATGACTGCTCAAATACTTCTTTAGTAGGCTGCGAATTCGATTGTCATCATCCACAACCAGCAAATGATTTTCAAAATCCGATTTTTGAATCATGATAATGGCCTGACTTGACAGTTAAACATACAGGGCCGACAACATCGGCCAGCCCAAGGGTAACAAGCCACGGCCCAATTGCAAAGAGCCACAGCAAAAGGGGAGATGTCATAAATCAGCCATGGGCGATTATTTATGCGATTTTCCAACAGGATACCATATATGAGCAAAGTAATTCCATTTACTCAAACAACCGGAAATATATGGATAAACGGGGAGATGATTCCGGTCAAAGACGCCAAAATCCCCTTATTATCCCATGGGCTGCACTATGGATCTACCGTGTTTGAAGGTGAACGCGCCTATGGCGGGGTTATTTTCAAGTCCGGACAACATACGAGCCGATTGATGAACTCCTGTCAGTTACTGGGGTTTGAACTGCCATTTGATTTTGACAGTTTTGAACAATCCAAAATGGATGTTTTGCAGGATTCCGGCTTAAAAGACGCATATATTCGTGCCATTGCCTGGCGCGGTTCCGGCGCTCTTGGGGTTGGTTCATCCAATAATAAAATAAATGCCGCCATCGCGATCTGGCAGATGAGCCCATATTTTAATTCTGCCGATGGAATACGCCTGACAATTTCAAGCTGGCGCAGACCCCCTGCGCAGTGTGCTCCGGTCAAAGCCAAGGCGGCGGGACTTTATGCCATATGCACCTTGTCCAAAGATACCAGCCTGTCAGCAGGATATGATGATGCCTTAATGCTCGATATCAAGGGGCGGATTGCAGAGTGCACCGGCGCCCATATATTCTTTGTGCAAGACAATCAGCTATTTACCCCAAAGGCGGACTGGATGATTGATGGCATAACCCGGGCATCGGTAATGGAGATTGCCGATAAATTACAAGTTCCGGTAACTGAAACTTCCATTTTACCTGAACAAATACCTGATTTTAGTGAAGCCTTTATTTGCGGATCTGCTGTTGAGATTGTACCGGTGCGAGAAATAGCCAGAACAGAATTTACCCCGGGAGACCTTACGCAAAAGATTATAAATGCTTATGACAAGATGAAATATGGCCTCCCGTTTTAAGGAGAGGCCAAATATTTCTACTTTTGTAAAATCAATGATCAGGCAGCGCGAATTGTTTCTAAGAAGTCATGAACCTTATTGGTAAGAATTTCGGTTTGCTTTCCGATCTCAACAGATGACTCAACCAAAGAAGTCGATGCTGCGCCGGTTTCATTTGCCCCTTCTAATACAGCAACAATATTCCGTGATACGTCCTGAGTTCCCTCGGCAGCTTCATGGGTGTTGCGCGATATTTCCTGAGTGGCTGCTGATTGCTCTTCCACGGCGGCATTGATGGTCACCGAAACCTCATTCATCTCATCAATAGTGGATTGAATGGCGTTAATTGCTTCAACTGATTTGGTGGTAATGCCCTGCATTTCATTGATCTGATGCGCAATATCCTCAGTGGCCTTGGCGGTTTGCGTCGCTAGAGACTTAACCTCTGCCGCAACAACTGCAAACCCACGCCCGGCCTCACCAGCCCGCGCTGATTCAATTGTGGCATTTAGAGCCAGCAAGTTGGTTTGCTCAGCAATATCCGAGATCATATTTACAACTTCGCCGATTTTTTCTGCTGCTCTGGCCAGCGACTCAATAGTGTCACTGGTTTCCTTGGCTCTATCTACAGCCTGTGAGGCGATATTGGTGGAATGGGAGACCTGTTCGGCAATTTCGGAAACCGACTTGCCCATTTCCTCCGTACTTGCTGCAACTACTGATACGTTGGCCGTAGCCTCTTCAGCAGCAGCCGAAACAGTGGTTGAGCGGTGTGAGGTTTGCTCCGCCGTAGTTGACATTGCCTTAGCCGTGCTTTCCAGTTCATTGGCTGCAGCACTTACCGCTTCAACAGAACCCAACACGGTTTGTTCAAATGCATCAGCAAGTTCAGAGCGCTCCCTGACCTTTGATAACTCAAGCTCTTCAAGATATATTGAAATTACCAGATCCATATCGAGCATGGCCGCTTTGCTCACAGCGGTAAGATAGCCAATTCTTTTTTCAATGTTTTTGTCGGCACCAAAGTTGGCGCCGATACCTTTATTGGTAAATTCCCTGGCGATAAAAGAAAGCAATTCAGTGGTAATAAATGTATAGCCGGCGATATACCATCTGGGCTCAAGCCCTAAAACCGCATGAACCTTGCCAATTGCCCGCACAGATTCAAAATATTCATTATCAAATTTTCCAGAAGTAATACGCAGCCAGTGAGTTAATTGCTTGCTGCCGGCTCCTTTCATCTGTGCATCAGATTCAAAAAATCTCGCAACTTCCGGCCATTGCCTAATATGATCATAAAAGCGATCCAAAATCCCCGGCAATTTATCTTTTACATGCGATTGGAAATCAACCAATGCATCTCTTGTCTCCTGATCAATTCGCAAGAACCGCAAACGATCCGACAAAGTTTCTATTCCTGCCATACTCAACTCCTGATTGTTTTGGCTGGCGGTCACAATAGACCCTAGGCCTCCCCGTATTGTTTCGGTTCTGCTCTGCTTTTGGTTACCAAAGTGTTAGCAAATCCGGGTTTTTGCCGGTTTCAGCCGGATTTATACACTTTTTAAGTGCAATGATCTACTTTGTACGCGCAAAGCCAATCACATAATCCACCAGGGAATAACAGGTGACAATTGCAGCAATTACAACAAGCCACAAATTCCAATCAGCAGCAAATCCGCTTGCAAACAGTACCAATACCAGGATCTGCACCGCACCTTGAACCACAGCCTTGAACTTGCCTGACCATCTGGCGCCAACACTCACCCCGCGACCGGCAGCCGCAATTCGGGCATAGGAGACAATAATATCACGAAACGCAAATGGCAAAATCAGCCATAATGGTATCCAGCCAGCAGCGGCAAAGCCCAAAAACACCGTAAGCCGGTACAGGCTATCACACAACGGGTCCAAAGCTGCGCCCAGTTCAGAGCTCATACCAAGTTTTCTGGCTAAAAACCCGTCGGCCAGATCAGTAATTTCGCCAAGAATTGCCAAAGCAACCAAAACCCAGGCCCAGCCCGCCGCATCACTTGCAAGCATCCAGTAAATAACAAGGCCAAGCAATACTCTGGAACTTGTAAGCACGTTGGGCAGGGTAATTATGCGGTCATTGCTGGTCATGAATTTTCTCGTTAAATAAGATAAGAATGGTCTTGTAAAATCCTGGCAGCAACTTCCAAAAAACCATCGGCGCCATCACCTTTGGTCAAATATTTGGGCATGTCCTCTGCCTCCATTGAATATTCGGTTACACTTTTCATACCGACGGACAAATCAAAACGCCTGAACATTGGTGCATCATTGGGGGAATCCCCTGTATAAATTGCCTTATCCAATATATCTTGCAC
>JALSYJ010000020.1 GCA_027071965.1 Robiginitomaculum sp.
CTGATGCACACCACCGGGACGAAAATAAGCTGCATGCAAACGCGAACCACAGGCGCGCTCATAAAACACCATCAGCTTTTCGCGCTCCTCAAAACCCCAAAGCGGCGGGGTAAGCGCCCCCACATCCATGGCCTGAGTGGTAACATTAAGCAGATGGCTTAAAATACGGCCAATTTCAGAATAAAGAACCCGGATAAACTGCGCCCGCCGAGGCACTTCAATATCAGCCAGTCGCTCCACTGCCAGACAAAACGCATGTTCCTGATTCATTGGAGCCACATAATCAAGACGATCAAAATACGGCATGGCCTGCACATAGGTTTTGTGCTCAATCAGTTTTTCTGTACCACGGTGCAACAGACCAACATGCGGATCAACCCGTTCAACCACTTCGCCATCCAGATCAAGAACCAGACGCAAAACCCCGTGCGCTGCCGGGTGCTGGGGACCAAAATTTATGGTAAATTTGCGCTTTTCAGTAATCGGCTCAGCCATTTTCCACCCTCAAAACCATAACCCTCGAGCTTTCAGAATTGTCTATATTTCGCTCGGCCAGATATTTTCCGGTAAACAAACCCAATACAAAGAAACCTGCGATAAGGACAGACGCTCCCACCCCAAGCATGAGCCCAATAAAAAACACCGGCTTATCCTGTGATTCAGAGTGTTCCTGTACGGGGGTGTCATTCATTTAGCCGGCCCCTTGGCTTCTTCGTCACGAATATAGTTTGCACCTTCCCACGGACTTAAATTATCAAAAGAGCGAAACTCTTGTGGCAGGGAAACTGGCTCATAGACCACCCGTTTTTGCTCTTGATCATAGCAGCATTCCAGATGACCTGATAGCGGAAAATCCTTGCGAAGCGGATGTCCGCTAAACCCGTAATCCGTCAGCAAGCGTCGCATATCAGGATGATCGTCAAAACTGATGCCAAACATGTCAAAGGCCTCGCGCTCAAACCAGTTTGCTGCTGGGTATATATTGACTACGCTGGCTATGCTCTGACCTTCTTCGACCTTTACCTTGATGCGGATGCGGGCGTTTTTCTTCATTGATAACAAATGGTAGACCACATCAAAACGGGCATTGCGTCCAGGATAATCAACGCCGCAAATATCAACCAATGTGGTAAACTGGCACTTGATATCATCGCGCAAAAAGGTAAGTACAAAACGCACCTGATCCCGGTGAATTTCCAAAACCAGCTCATCGCCAGTCACGGCTAGGTCAACCAGCGCATCTCCGATCTTGTTTTCAAGATGATCGGTAAAATGGCTGTCAGAGGAATAACTCATCGGATAATGTCCCCTTCTCTGCGAATCTTCTTTTGCAATTGTAAAATGCCATAGACCAGAGCTTCGGCAGTAGGAGGACAGCCCGGTACATAAATATCAACCGGCAAAATTCGATCACAACCTCGAACCACTGAGTAGGAATAATGATAATAGCCACCACCATTGGCACAACTGCCCATGGAAATCACATAACGGGGATTTGGCATCTGATCATATACCTTGCGCAAGGCCGGGGCCATTTTATTGGTCAAGGTTCCCGCAACTATCATAACATCAGACTGTCTTGGCGAGGCCCTAGGAGCAAAACCAAAGCGCTCAACATCATAGCGCGGCATGGCCGCGTGCATCATTTCAACTGCACAACAGGCAAGTCCAAATGTCATCCACATCAAGGAGCCGGTTCTGGCCCATGTAATCAATTCATCAGCACTGGCCACCACAAAACCCTTATCCATAAGGGCATCATTCACACCATCAAAATAAGGATCGTGCTTTTTTGGGTCATAACCCGGAGTCATGGCTTGCGCCGAAGAAAAAGCAGGGTTTTTGCTCTCGTTCATAGCTTTAATCCCATTCCAGTGCGCCGACTTTCCATGCGTAGATATAGCCGATAATCAGTTCACCAAGAAACACCATCATTGCCCAAAACGCATACGGCCCCACCTCACCCAGACTAACTGCCCATGGGAATAAAAACGCCACTTCCAGATCAAAAACAATGAATAGAATAGCCACCAGATAAAACCTGATATCAAACTTCATCCTTGAATCATCAAAGGCAGGAAACCCGCATTCATAGGTCGAATGCTTTTCATCATCCGGAGCCGCAGGAGCCATGATCAATGGCATTGCCAAAAACGCAAATGAAATCACCAGAGCAATGGCAGTAAAAATCAAAATCGGAAGATAATCCAGCAGTAACCCGCTCATTGGAACCTCGTTGGAACCTAAAACAAGGGGGCGACTCATCACTCATTTGCCCCCACTCGCGCAAGAAACTATGACCGAATTGACGCGAAGGCAATGTCTGAATTGCGGTTCTTGAACGAAAAAAGCCCAAGGCATCTCCCATTACCTGAAAAGCACACAAAAACGCAGCTTCCAGCCGGACTTTTCCACTATAAAATTATTGCAACCGGTTAAACTCGCGAAAAAATCCGCTTACAATACCAATTATACAGAATCAAAAGCAAGAATCAGTAGTGCATGATACCAAATCTGCTAGTCCAGCCAGTCTCTTAATATGTCCTTGCGATTGCCATCGGGGATTGGTGGCGGGCGGGCAATTGCACCTGGAGTTTCTGAAAATCTGGGTGCTGGAGCCGGCTGCAGAACACCGTCCACCTGCAACAGGGATTTTCGCGCCTGTAAATGCCTGTTATCCATTGCACAGACCATATCCTCTACTGGCGCGACGCAGGCATCACTGTTCGCAAATACATCCAACCAGTATTTTAAGGGTTTGCTGGCAAAAATTCCGGCAAGTTCAGCCTTAAATACCGGCCATTTTGCCTGATCATACTGATTGTTGCGTATATCCTCCCCAATACCCAGCCCATCGCATAATTCTGCATAAAATTGTGGCTCGATAGCGCCAACGGCCAGATACCTGCCGTCTTGGCAAATATAGCTACTATAAAAATGAGCGGCACCATCAAGTAAGTTGCTGTTCCTGCTGTTCTGCCACATGCCGCTGGCCCGAAGCCAGTGAATCGGGGCCATCAGGCTTAAAGTGCCATCAACAATAGCTGCGTCTATTACCTGCCCCTGACCGCTGGCTCTTGCGTGGATCAACCCGGCCAGCAGACCCATTACCAGATACAAGGCCCCGCCACCATAATCACCCAGAAGATTTAGTGGTGGCGGCGGCGGAGTGTCTGCTGATCCCATAGCATTCAAAGCCCCGGTAATTGCAATATAGTTTATGTCATGACCAGCCCGTTGCGCCAGTGGCCCGTCCTGCCCCCATCCAGTCATGCGCCCATAAACCAATGCCGGGTTTTGCGCCAAAGCCATCTCTGGCCCCAGACCAAGCCGCTCCATTACCCCTGGACGAAACCCCTCCATCAGCAAGTCAGCCTTTGCCATTAACATGCTTGCGGTTTTTTTATCCTCAGGCTGTTTCAAGTTCAGACATATTGAACGCTTTCCCCGACCCTGAATGTCGGCACTGCCTGTGTCCGGGGTGCCTGGGCGATCAATACGAACCACATCGGCACCCATATCTGCCAGCAACATTCCACAAAAAGGCACCGGGCCAATTCCGGCAAATTCCACTACCTTAATACCTTGCAATGGCATTTGTGCCGGTTTCTTCATTCTGATAACCTTCCATTATCCCAATCGGGGTAGTTTTGTGACGAATCTTCTTTTTAAGCAAGGGCATGCTGCTTTTTGAAACGGTAGATACGGAATAATTGATATGAACTTTACCGCACAGATTCTGGTATTGGCTAATGAACACGGTGCTGTTTTTGAAGCCGCAGGAAAACTACAGGATCGTGGACTGCCAACAATTCTGGCAGAAACCGAAGAAGCGGCAATTACCGCTGTTCGTGACTTAAACGTGGACGCCATACTTATTGATGCCATCAATAAAACACCGGAACAAACAACTCATCTGGCGCAGGCCATGAGTGCCGGTCGCGCAGAGCATCCAATACCTGTCATTGTTGTCTCTGATACCATTAGCCAAAGCAAAAACAGCCCCTTTGCCAGCGTACTTTACCCACCCGTTCATCCTGTACAACTGGCCAGCAGGGTATTGTCGGCATTGCGCCAGTCATTGATGGAAGAAGAAGTTCGTCTGCGTACACAAACCTTGCAGGAGATTGGGCTTGATCTGGAGCTTGATGATAAAACAATTCAGGATCATATGCCGGTTTCAGTTCTGTTTACCGGGGGGGCTGCTCCGCAATTTATTGCCATAAAAAATGCTCTGGAGGATGCCGGAGCCGAAGTGACCGCCGCATTGACCTCATTTACGGCATTTGATTATCTGCATGACAAGACTTTTGATGTTATTCTGCTCAATGTCCTAAAAGAACTGGAGCCAGCCTTTACGATTGCCTCGGCCATGCGTCGAAATACCCGTTTGTTTCATGTCCCGGCTGTTATGCTTATTGATCCGGCAAAATTTGAAGCTGTTGATGAAGCCTATGCCAGAGGCGCATCGGATCTGGTTTCACAAGATAATGACCCGGACATCATTAGACAGCGCATTATGAATCTGGCCCGTGAACACCGGCGCCGTGAATATATAAAACGTACATTTGAAGCCATACGAAGCCCGGCCATTATTGATGGGGAATCAGGGCTGTTTACCGCCAAGTTTTTTGCCAAACACCTAAGCAGAACCACAGAGCAGGCTAAAAAGATCAACCGGCCATTATCACTTACTGTTATCCGTACAGCACCGCCCCCTGGCATTGCCGAAACCCATGTAGAGGCAGCCCGCAGGCAATTTGGCGGCATGTTGCGGCATTTGGTACGAGCAGAAGACATGGCAGCACGCATTGATCCTGGAGTGTTTGCAGTGCTTATGCCCGGAGCCTCCAGGCAATCAGCACAACTGGCGGCCAAGCGTATTGAGGGTGTTGTGGATTGCACCGCATTTGAAAGCGGTAATCCTGAAGAACCCTTTCAGTTGGAATTGCAAATAGAGGTGCTGGAGTTACAGCCTCGCGAGACACCGGATCATCTGATGAACCGGGCCACACAATCCTGAACAAAAGTAAGCAGTCTTGTTCAGCAACCATTCATGCGCATTTTTATAATTTTTCCTCAAGACCGGGGTTCGTCATTCTTCGTCCCTCGCATGAACGCCGGTTTTAAGGTTGGAAACAGCCAGTTAAAGCGCCGACCCTTAAAGTTTTGAGGGTCGGCGTTTTTTATTGTTTTAGACAAACTGCCGCTTCTCTTTTGGATAATTTGCGCTAGATTGCCACCATTCACCCATAACAATATGAGAAGTGATTTATGGCCAACAAGATATTCCAAAATGCTGCCGAGGCTTTAGATGGTGTGCTGTTTGACGGCATGACTATTATGGCTGGTGGATTTGGGCTGTGCGGTATACCGGAAAACTCCATTGCCGCGATCCATACTGCCGGAGTTGCAGATTTAACCGTTATTTCCAATAATTGCGGAGTGGATGGCTTTGGCCTTGGAATCTTACTGGACTCCAAGCGCATACGGAAAATGATTTCGTCCTATGTTGGTGAAAACAAGGAGTTTGAACGCCAATATATTGCAGGAGAACTGGAGCTGGAGTTTAACCCTCAAGGAACTTTGGCCGAACGTATTCGCGCAGGAGGCGCCGGTATTCCGGGATTTTACGTTAAAACCGGGGTTGGCACCATCATTGCCGAAGGAAAACCTCATAAGGAATTTGATGGTGAAACCTATGTGATGGAAACCGGGCTTAAAGCCGATGTTTCCATTATAAAGGCGTGGAAAAGTGACACACAGGGCAATC
>JALSYJ010000021.1 GCA_027071965.1 Robiginitomaculum sp.
CCGGGATATGGTGGTGGACATGCTAAATGAGGCCGACGGTCTGGCCTGCCACACGCCCAAGGGCGCATTTTATGTCTTTCCTGATTGCGCGGCCCTGATTGGCAAACAGACTTCGGGGGGAGTTGAGATCAAAACCGACGAAGATTTTGTCCGCGAGTTACTGACCCAGGAAGCAGTAGCCGTGGTGCAAGGCGCAGCCTTTGGCATGTCACCGGCATTTCGGGTATCTTACGCCACATCAACCGACGTATTAAAAGAAGGCTGTCGCCGTATTCAGCGCTTTTGTGCGTCCTTAAAATGAGTCAATTGCTAAACCGGGGGTAGCGCATCTGCTAACTTATTCGGCCAAGTTAAAGGTAATAGATGTGGTTAGTCCTTTGGACATGACGGCAACACCATCTATGATTTGTGGTTCATATTTCCATTTTCTGATCGATGCTAAAGCTGCCCGATTAAAAATGCGGTTTGTGCAATCAACTTTTACATTTTGAACCCTGCCTTTTGCACTGACATCATAGGTAAGTTTGCATTTTCCCTGTAAACCTTTGGAAAAGGCTCTTGGAGGATATAAGGGTGGATAACGGCTGATTGGCCGAGCTTCATGGCTGTATTTTACGCCCAAAGATTTTAATTGCGCACATCCACCAGCTTTTTTAAGACGGCAGTCTTTTTGATAAAATCCAATTGCCGTTTCAAGATCGATATCCACACCTTTACCAAGTTGATAAATCTCGCCAAGTTTTTCACATGCTTTGGTATAATCACCAGCGCAAGCTTTAGTATGCAAAACAACAGCTTTGGCATCAGCGTCCCAGATATGCCGGGCACAGATTACTTTGCTTATTTCTTGTGGTGACGATATTGCATCATCGGGGCCAGCATATCGACAAATTCGTTTACTATCTCATCGAGTTCTTCGCTATTTTCAACAAAAGCATCATGGGTGATTAAACCGCGATAAAAAACCCGAGCTATTTGCCAAATACGGGCAAGTCGCTCATCCTCGCCACCGCCTGTTAGCTTATAATTTTGCACTATTGAGCTCTGCATTAATAAGTTCCAACGCACCAGTTCCGGTTTGATTCGTTGCTTTAGTTTTTTATCCGTCCGAAAAGCGATAAGGATTTCCAGTAACGCCCGGGCCTCGGCTGTATTGGCCACCTGCTCCCAAACTCGTCGCAGTTCGGCCTTGATCAACGATAGCTCATGGTCTTTTGAAGCCCGGCCTGTGTCTTGATCAGCTCTTTTTGGCAAACTGGCCGTTGGCCGTAAAATTCTATTTGTGGTCTCAACAATCAGATCTTCTTTTGTCGGAAAATGATGGGTCAAGGCACCCCGGGAAGTGCCTGCCTCCTCAGTAATGCGGCTGGTGCTGGTATTGGCATAACCATATTTGTCCAGACAACGTATAGTGGCAGCACAAATCGCGTCTTTGGTTTGGCGCACCTGCTGCTCTCGCCGTGAAAGCGTAGCTTGCTTTGAATTGCCCCTATCTATCATGATCAAACCTTGTTGCCCCTCACCATCATCCCAATATGTTCACATTGCAAACATCTTACTGCATTTATGCCTGTGTCCCCTCACGCACAAGATATTTTAGGGTCCAGACTTATTCAGATGATGGAGTCTTTAGCCTAAGAGATCACCTAGGATGAACTATTAAAACGTCTTGACGCAATCTGTATCACAATATAGAAAACAGAACGTTCTGTTTGTCAATAATGCGATGTTCGATACGAGGCAGGACAGTCGGAAGTACACGATTTGTGCAATTGGTCTTGCCCAAATCAATATTGCAATATGGGGAAGCGCGATAACAAGCTCAGGTAAAACCATTAAAATTGGCGGAGCCAGCGGGTATTGGGGTGAATCGGATATGGCGGTTCCACAATTCCTGACAGACGGCGGTCTTGATTATATAGTTTTTGATTATCTGGCCGAGATTACCATGTCGATAATGGCTCGTGCGCGGGCAAAAAACCCCTCATATGGCTATGCACTTGATTTTGTTAACTCTGTCCTGAAGCAAAACCTGCCGGGAATTGCGGCCAAAGGAATTAAGATCATTTCCAATGCCGGCGGTGTAAACCCGGAAGCCTGCGGCGCTGCCATTCAGGAATTGCTAAAGGGATTGGGGCTTGACTTGCGGGTGGCCGTTGTGACTGGCGACGATATTATGGCACCTCTGCGTGCGGGCAAACATGCCGCTTTATGCGAAATGTTCGACGGCTCGCCCCTGCCCCCGACCGACAGGATAATGAGCGCCAATGCCTATCTTGGCGCATTTCCCATTGCCGAGGCCCTGAACAGAGGTGCGGATATTGTCATAACCGGACGCTGCGTGGATAGCGCGGTAACGCTTGGCGCATGTATCCATGAATTTGGCTGGACTATGGAGGATTTTGACAAACTTGCAGGCGGATCGCTTGCGGGTCATGTGATCGAATGCGGGCCGCAGGTTACCGGTGGAAATTTTACTGACTGGAAAGAAGTAGCAGACGACATTGCTGACATCGGTTATCCTATTATTGAAATTACTGCCGATGGCTCTTTTGTTTGCACAAAGTCGGCAAATAGCGGAGGAATGGTAACTGTCGGCACTGTCAGCGAGCAAATAGTCTATGAAACAGGCAACCCGCAGGCATATATCCTGCCGGATGTAATTTGTGATTTTTCCAAAGTGACATTGCAGCAAATAGCTAAAGACCGTGTTAGTGTTCACGGTGCTTGTGGCTATGCTCCTACAGATAAATACAAGGCCAGCATAACCTATCTTGATGGTTATCGCGGCATGATGGCGCTAAGTTTCACAGGTTTTGAAGCAGATGAAAAAATCAGGGTTTATTGTGATGCCGCTCTAAAACGGGCGCAAGCAAAATTGCGTAAAATGGGTGAAGCTGACTATCAGCAAACCAGTCTGGAAATTCTGGGAACAGAATGTCAATATGGTAGCTCCTCCAAAATTGCCAAAGGTGCGCGGGAAGTCGTCGGCAAATTTGCCATTAAACACAGTAACCAAACAGCAATATCCCTATTGTTTAGGGAAATGACCGGCATGGCATTAGCATCGCCTGCGGGATTATCTGGCCTGGGCGGTGGCCGGCCAAAGCCATCTCCTGTGGTACGCTTATTTTCTTGTTTAATTCCAAAAGCGAGCCTGTCAGCATCTATCGGAATTTCTGGAAAATCATACGATGTTAAAATCGCCGAAGGTCAGGATTTTGATGAAAAACGCATAAAAAAGCACGCACCTGCCCATGGCATAAATACAAGCGAAATAGCAATTGTCCCATTGATAAGGCTTGCCTGGGGACGCAGTGGCGATAAGGGCAATAAAGCTAATATTGGCGTAATTGCCCGTAAACCCGAATACCTGCCTTACATTGCCTCGGCCTTAAGCGAGAAAGCCGTAGCAGAGCGCTTTTCTCACTTCTTAAACGGCCCGGTTGAGAGATTTTATATGCCCGGAATAAGTGCCCTAAATTTTGTCCTGCACGATGTTTTAGACGGCGGCGGGGTGGCCAGCTTGCGCAATGATCCGCAAGCAAAGTGCTATGCGCAGATACTTTTGGATCACCTTATTCCAGTTCCTGCTCAACTAATTCAGGAAACATAAGAGGCAAGAATGACTGTGTTCTCATCCAAAACTTCCACAACATCAAAAACTTTCCTTCAAAACCGGGAAGATATGATAGCACTAGTGAATAAATTGCGGAGCTATGAAAAACGGGCGCAAACCATTGCTGAAAAGCGTAAGACAAGATTTGAAAAACGCGGACAACTTACGCCGGCAGAGCGCCTAAAGCGACTTCTTGATCCGGGAATGCCATTTGTTGAGCTATACAATATGGCAAATTTTCTGGTTGATGACCCTGACCCCAAAACCAGTATTGCCGGAGCCAGCGCCATCACCGGCATAGGCTTCGTTAGCGGTGTTAGATGCTTGGTTATGGTAGATGACAGCGGCATCAATGCTGGTGCGATTACTACGGGTACCATTCAAAAAATGCTGGGCATATTGAAAATTGCCTTGAAACAAAAACTGCCCTTTATCCATTTAGTGGAAAGTGCGGGCGCCAATTTAATGAAATATACGGTTGAGCTTTGGGCGCACGGCGGCGGTATGTTTCATGGAAGGGCGAAACTGTCTGCTGCTGGCGTTCCGACAATTGTTGTTCTACATGGGCCATCCACGGCTGGCGGAGCCTATCAGCCCGGCATGAGCGATTATGTAATCGGCGTTAAAAACAACGGTATGGCGGCATTGGCCGGTGCGGCGCTCACTCAGGCCGCAACCGGAGAAATTGCCGACGAACGAGAGCTTGGCGGTACGGAAATGCACGCATCAGTCACCGGACTGGTGGAATACCTGGCAGAAGATGATGCTCATGGTCTTTTGATTTGTCGTGATATTGTACGCCGTCTTGACTGGAATAAAAACTGCCGCCCCTTGCCGGCAAAAGACATAACTCCGCCTGTGCTTGATACGCAGGAACTGGCAGGAATTGTTCCTGTGGATTACAAGACGGCTTATGATGCCCGCGAGGTCATGGCACGCATTGTTGATGGCTCGGATTTTGTCGAGTTCAAACCACAATTTGGCCCGGCAACAATTTGTATTCAGGCTGAAATATTTGGGCAATCCGTCGGGATTATCGGTAATAATGGCCCGCTGGATCCAAATGGTGCGGCCAAGGCTACACAATTCTTCCAGCTTTGCGATCAGTCCGACACCCCAATTATTTTCTTGAATAATATCACCGGCTATATGGTCGGCACCGAATATGAGCAGCTTGGCATGATCAAGCTGGGAGCCAAAATGATCCAGGCAGTTTCAAATGTTAATGTCCCTAAAATCACACTTTATATCGGCGCAAGTTTCGGAGCCGGAAACTACGGCATGTGCGGCCATGCTTTTGAGCCAGATTTTATATTTGCCTGGCCGAATGCGACCACCGGTGTCATGGGCGGTGAACAAGCTGCAACCACAATGGATGTGGTTATGCGCGCTGGCGCCAAGCGGCGCGGTATTGAAATAGACGAGAAAATGCAAGCAAAAATGGCTGCACAAAAACAGGCGATCATTGATCATTTTGAGCCGCAATCAAATGCTTTTTACACCTCTGGCCGCATGTTGGATCAAGGCATAATTGATCCACGTGATACCCGCAAAGTTTTGGGATTTGTGCTTGAAACTTGCTGGGAAGGTCGAAACCGCACCTTGCACCCTAACAGCTTTGGCATTGCCAGAATTTAAGTGGATAAAATGGCCGATTTACCTGTTTGTGCAACACTTGAACTTGAGCTTGATCATGGCTGGCTCAACATTTGGTTAAACCGCCCCAAAGCACGCAATGCTCTATCGCAGAAAATGATCACGGAGCTTGTAGATGTTTTTTTATACTTGAAAAATCAACCTGATATTAGAGGCATAACCATGCGCGGACGCGGGCAAGTGTTCTGTGCCGGTGGAGACTTAAAGGGGTTTAAGTCTGTACTTCAGGGTGAAGACGTTAAACTTGAGCATATTGTCAAGGTCAGCCGCATAAATGGTCAGCTTTTCGATCTGATCAATGAAGCACCGCAAATTGTCATTATGCTGGTCGAGGGTGCGGCCATGGCTGGCGGGCTGGGGATTGTATGCTGTGGCGATGTTGTCGTGGTGACAAAAGATGCCAAATTCGCCATGACTGAAACCTCAATCGGTATTCCGCCAGCCCAGATTGCACCGTTTGTGGTCGAGCGTTTGGGGCTTAGAATCGCACGGCGTTTGATGCTAACAGCCAGCCGGTTTGACGGTGTTGAGGCATTACGGATCGGGCTGGCCGATTATCTGGCAAATGACATTGATGATCTGCCGCACATAGAAGCCAGAATAAAAGAACAAATACTAAAATGCGCGCCCATAGCCAATTCGGTAACCAAACAAATCGTTCTGGCCACCCGTAATCTTCAACGCGAAGCCATGATTGATTTGGCCGCCAACGGGTTTGCCAAGTGCATGCTTTCAGATGAAGGGCGCGAAGGTGTGACCTCATTCATGGAGAAACGAAAGCCCTATTGGGCCGTTATTCCAGCAAATGATGGGGGAAAATCATGACACTATTTAAGAAAATACTGGTTGCCAATCGCGGTGAAATTGCTGTGCGCATTATACGAACAGCAAAGGCACTGGGCTATAAAACAATTGCCGTCTATTCCGAAGCAGATGCACAGGCGCCACATGTCAAATTGGCAGATGACGCGGTTTGTATCGGGCCGTCTCCGGTGAGCGAGAGCTATCTTGTTGCAGAAAAAATAATAGAAGCGGCGCGGGTAAGCGGCGCTGAAGCGGTGCATCCTGGTTATGGGTTTTTGTCTGAAAACGCCAACTTTTCCAAGGCTTGCGATAATGCTGGCCTGGTTTTCATTGGCCCAACAGCAAGTTCAATTGAATTGATGGGCAATAAGGCCGCCGCCAAACGACGCATGAGAGAGGCCAATGTGCCATGCATTCCCGGCTATGAGAATAAAGAACAATCAGATGCCGTCTTAGTTAATGCAGCCAATGAAATAGGGTTCCCCTTGATGGTTAAAGCCGCAGCAGGCGGTGGTGGCCGTGGTATGCGTTTGGTGCATGTTGCTGATGATTTACTCAATGCCATGAACTCAGCTCGTTCCGAGGCACTCAACGCTTTTGGCTCCGATGAGCTGATTTTGGAAAAAGCCATCATCAATCCCCGTCATGTGGAGGTGCAGGTTTTTGCCGATACTCACGGCAATGTGTTGCATTTTGCCGAACGCGATTGCTCCGTACAGCGCCGCCACCAAAAGGTGGTTGAAGAAGCGCCTTGCCCGGTAATGACCGAAGACTTGCGCGCGCGCATGGGCGAGGCTGCAATTGATGCCGCCAAAAGTATTTCATATCGGGGCGCGGGAACGGTCGAGTTTCTTTTGGACACATCTGGCGCGTTTTATTTTCTGGAAATGAATACCCGCCTGCAAGTGGAACATCCGGTAACTGAAATGATCACCGGACTTGATCTTGTCGCCTTGCAGATAAAAGTTGCTCAAGGAGAGGCCCTTGGCTTGACCCAAGATGATGTCAAATTAAACGGTCATGCCATGGAAGTGCGCCTATATGCCGAAGATCCGGCTCAAGACTTTCTGCCAGTCACGGGAAAGATTGATCTGTGGAAACCAGCCAGCGGCAAGGGCGTGCGCATTGATGCAGGTATTGCTTCGGGGCAAGAAATATCGCCGTTTTACGATCCGATGATTGCCAAGGTTATCACATGGGGCGAAACACGGGACATTGCCATTAGCCGTCTTATTGGCGCACTCAAAAGCACGCGGCTCTTTGGCACCAAAACCAATAAAAGCTTTCTAATCGATGTGTTATCCAATGAAACATTCCAGGCCGGGGCTGCGACAACAGCCTTTATTGCCGAAGAATTTGGTGAGGGCGGCGTGCCTGACACACCATTGTCCATGCATGAGGTGGCAATTGCGGCGGTGTTGCAATACCACACATCGCGCGAGCTTATTCGCAATTCTGGACTTGGCGTGAACTACGAATTGATGAATTGGAATTCGGCTGGATATCTGGAAACGCCTTTTAAGTATTGCGTTGACAAACCCCATATGGACTTAACACTGCGCACGGCTGGGCCGGAGGTTTATGAAATTATTTGTGCCGACCAAAAAACCACCATTGAATTGATTAGCATAGAAGAAGGTGAGGCACAGATCAGCGTCAATGGCCGTAGGTGTTTGGTCGGGTTCTTTGTGCCTGAAGACGGTAAAATTCATTTGGAAATTGAAGGGCGCACATATCACCTGCGCAATGAAAATGCTTTTGCAGCGCTGGCCAATGAGGACGCCGGTGGCGGACATGTACTTGCACCCATGCACGGGGTTTTACTTGAAGTGCTTGTCAGTGCAGGTGATGCGGTGTCCAAAGGTGACAAGTTGGCGGTTCTTGAGGCCATGAAAATGCAGCACGAAATTTGCGCTGATATTGATGGGGTGGTTAGCTCCGTACAGGCCAACAGCAATAGCCAAATAGCCGCAGATGATCTTATTTTGCAAATTGAGGCCGCAAGAGCTAAAGAACAAGATGGCTGAAATTTTCCAACAACCTACAGATTTTAAGGACGAAAGCGAAGCATTATACACGCTTATGAATAATTCTGCTGACGATGTTATGAGCTATACAACCAAGTTCAAGGGTTGGAGCTTCGAGAATATTATCGGACATCTGCATATGTGGAATTGGGCGGCGGATTTGTCCTTGAATGACCCAGATGCTTTTACGGAATTTTACGCCAAAGCAGGCCCGGCGGTGCAGGCAAAGAACTTGCGGGCATTTGAAGACAAGTGGCTGGACGGATTAAAGGGGCGCGATTTGCTCCAAATATGGCGCGAATTTTATCTGCAAATGACCGAGCGATTTAGCGGTGCAGATCCTAAGTTCAGGGTCAAATGGGGCGGGCCAGAAATGAGTGTGCGTTCCAGTATCACCGCCAGATTGATGGAAACATGGGCACATGGACTGGCTATTTACGATACTCTGGGTGTGCAGCGCAAAGACCATGATCGCATCAAAAACATCGCAGTTTTGGGGGTTAATACATTTGGCTGGACGTTTATAAACCGCAAGCTGGATATCCCAAAGCCAGTGCCCTATGTGCGGTTGACGGCACCATCAGGTGCAATTTGGCAGTGGAATGATCCTGATAATGAGAATTACGTAAAAGGAAAAGCTACAGAGTTCTGCCAGATAGTAACTCAAAGTCGCAATATCGTAGATACAGATTTGCGCATATCTGGTGATGTGGCACAGCAATGGATGAGAATTGCACAATGCTTTGCTGGCCCGCCTGAAGATCCACCTGAACCTGGAATTAGATATGGCGCTTAAAAATAAGCATTATCCACACCTGTTTACGCCTTTGGATATTGGATTTGTAACTATCAAAAACCGGATCTTGATGGGCTCTATGCATACGGGGCTGGAAGAAGCCAAGAGCGGCTTTGAACGTCTGGCCACCTATTACGCAGAGCGGGCCAGAGGCGGTGTTGGCATGATTATCACCGGAGGCATTGCCCCCAATATTGAGGGAAGCTCAGGAGCAAAGCTCTCTACAAATGCCGAAGCCGCGCAACACAAAATCGTAACTGACGCTGTTCATAATGCTGATTCGGACGTGCGCATATGTATGCAGATATTACACGAAGGGCCATTGGCTTCCAATGATATTTGCGTTTCACCATCGGGAATCCGCTCAAGAATTAGCAAGTTTACACCTGCAAAACTTAGTGAAGATGGAATTGAAAAACAGATATCCGACATGGTCAATTGCGCGCAATTGGCCAGAGCTGCCGGTTATGACGGTGTGGAAATCATTGGTTCCGCCGGGTACTTAATAAGCTCGTTTCTTGTAAAGAAAACCAATCTACGAACAGATGATTGGGGCGGGAGTTACGAAAACCGGATGCGGTTCGCACTAGAGACAGTGCGCCGGATACGCGCAGCGGTCGGCGATGAGTTTATCCTTATTTTCCGGATTGCCGCCATGGATATGCTACAAGGCGGCATGTCGTGGGACGAGGTCGTATTGCTAGCCAAGCGTATGCAAGACTTGGGGGTTAATATTATCAGCAGTCACTTCACCTGGCATGAGGCCGCTATTCCTACAATCGCTACCATGGTCCCGCGCGCCGCATTTAGTAGTGTCACCGGACGTTTGCGTAAAGAGCTTGATATTCCGACTATTACCAGCAACCGCATTAACATGCCTAAAATAGCCGAAGCGGTTTTGGCGCGCGGCGATGCTGATCTCGTTTCCATGGCCCGCCCCATGCTGGCCGATCCTGACTTTGCCCGCAAAGCCAAACAGGGAAAAGATGACGAGATTAACACCTGTATCGCCTGTAATCAGGCATGTTTGGATCATTTGTTTACAGGGCAGCATGTAAGCTGTCTGGTCAACCCGCGTGCCTGTAATGAGACCATTTTGAATTATTTGCCAGTTGATAGAGCTAAAAACATCGCAGTTGTTGGCGCAGGCCCGGCGGGTTTATCCTTTGCTACCATTGCCGCCGAGCGTGGTCATCAAGTTACATTATTTGATGCTGCCGATGAAATTGGCGGGCAGTTTAATCTGGCCAAACAAATTCCGGGCAAAGAAGAGTTTTATGAAACCTTGCGTTATTATGGGCGCATGCTGGAGCTTCACGGCGTTGATCTGCGCCTGAATACGATGGTGACAACCGATATGCTAATGGGCGGTGGATTTGATGAAATTATCATTGCCACAGGAATAAACCCGCGTACTCCGGACATAGAAGGCATAAACCATGCCAAGGTGATCAGCTATATTGACGTAATAAAGGGGCAAAGACCAGTTGGTAAAAGCGCAGCAATCATTGGCGCAGGTGGTATCGGCTTTGATATAGCAGAACTGATAAGCCATTCAGGGTGCTCAAGCTCATTGGATATAGAACTGTTCGCCAAAGAATGGGGTATTGATTTTGACAATCATCCGCGCGGCGGAATTGCCGGAGTTGAGACGGTCATTACCAAGTCGACGCGCGAGATTTATCTGCTTCAGCGCAAAACTACTCCTGTGGGTCGGGGGCTTGGCAAGACAACCGGTTGGACGCACCGCATCACGTTGAACAGGCGCGGTGTTAACATGCTCAATGGTGTTCAATACTTGAAAATAGATGATGAAGGCCTGCATATTCTTGTCCACGATCAACCGCAAACCCTAAATGTAGAGACGATAATTATTTGTGCCGGGCAAACATCCCAACGCACACTTTATGACGAACTGCAAGAGGGCGGTCTTAATGTCAGTCTGGTGGGCGGAGCTTATGAAGCAGGGGAATTGGACGCAAAGCGGGCAATTGATCAGGCCAGCCGTTTGGCTGCGGTCATTTAATTCTCATATCGCCATCTTTTTTAAGAAGCCCGCCGAACCGGAAATAGTCGGCAAAAATTACCAAAAAAGGAAATGTGACTGAGAGCAATGCAGATGCCAGCCAGATTTCGCGCTCAAAAACCGGTGGCCCCGCGCTTAACTCTCTTGTAATTATTGGCGAAAGGGTAAGGAATATATTGGCAAGAACCAATCCGATTACCAGTGCTGCACCGATTTTTATTATGCCTTTAAGTGGTTGTGCAAATCCGGCAAACAGTGAATCTTGTAACATGTTCAAGATAATGACCGAGCCAAACACAAATGGTATCAGCCCAGTTGCCATGAAAGTTACAGGATTGATCCCAAACACGAATACGGCCAAATAATAGACTATAATGCTAACAAATAGAGTTATAGAAGTAAAAATTAACCCAAGCGCCGGTTGTTGCATCAAGGTTGGTGATTTGGTGATCGGCCACAGGTCTAAATGTAAAATACCGAACATTACGGTAATAAAGGTTACATAAAAAACCGTTGCGCCCCATGCGTTGAATAGACCTTTGGGATCAAGATTGGCCACGTAGACGGGTGTTCCGATTAAAAATTCATAGCTGTAGAAAACCTTAAACAATCCAAAACTAATTACATAAGCTGCAACGAGTATTGCTAACCCCGCCAAAACCGGGCTTTTTATGTTTGGCAGTATTGGCCAGCCACCCATGATGATGGTTATCCAGAACGTTGTGCCTATGGTGATAATCGTAAATTGGATGAGCATTGGTGCCAACGGCGTTATCCCGCCGCCAATGGTATGAAACATCACGGCTCCTGCTATCAGGCCTCCGGTAATCGTTACTCCCAAAAGGCAGAGGCCCCTGATAGGTTGCTTCAGCCTGGCAATAAAGGCGGGAGGGTTGCGCCCCCAAACCACTCCCACCATAATTGAGATGGGGATTATGCACATGAGAGAATAAGACACCCAGCCCGTGAACAGCTCAAAACTGAACAGTGAAATAAAACCCAAAGACAAGGACATAATTAGAATCGATGCCAAAATGCCTGCAACCGGCTGTCTAAACATAACGGTCTTCCATATTATCCAAGCAAATCAGCAAAAGCGCCTCTTACCTCTGCAAGGCTTTGTTCTGAGCTATCGGGGACCCTTGCCATAATATGGCCATCAGGTCTTACAATCAGAGCCCCTTCTTCTGTCAATCCTATAGAATTAAACCAGTCTTTTGCCCCTTCATAGCCATCATTAAGAGCAACCGCATGACAAGGTGCTCCAAGCTCATTACAAAGGCTGACAAGTCCATTTGAGTGCCTTCCAGAAACAATGCTAAAGGCTGTTGGATCCAGAACGTCAAGACTTGACAGTTTTTGCCCGTCTTTGATCAACCATGCGTGAGGCATGCGAA
This sequence comes from Robiginitomaculum sp., assembly GCA_027071965.1. Taxonomy (GTDB): domain Bacteria; phylum Pseudomonadota; class Alphaproteobacteria; order Caulobacterales; family Maricaulaceae; genus Robiginitomaculum_B. Next base: position 12,326 of record JALSYJ010000021.1, read on the forward strand.
AGCCAGGTTCTGCACGCGGCACAAACGTCTCGACACTGCCTGAATATGCCTCGCTATAGCTAAAGCCAAGCTGCAGACCTATCGAATTAAAATGCTGCCTTTGAATTTCAACCGCTTCATTGATACGAGACTGCCGGTTATCCTTAGCCAGCCAGTCGGAAAAAGCTGTTTCAGACTGCCAGATCGCTGCGGGACAGGAAAGCTCGGAAAGAGCGCCAAGCCGCTTGGCATTTGCAAGACTTTGATTGGCGTTTTGTGTTGCTATGGGCTGGCTCTCGCTTTCATAGCTGGATAAAAGTTTTTCACCTGCCCAGCCCTGCATAACACCAGCAATTTTCCAGGCGAGATTGTTGGCCTCCAACATGCCGGTATTTAGGCCCAATCCACCTGATGGCGGAAAACGATGCGCAGCATCACCGATTAAAAAGAAACGGTTTTTGCGGTATGACTCGGCAATTTCCGAATTCATTGTCCACGGAATGGCGAATTTGAACTCCAGATCGTCCATTTCATAGCCAACAGCCTTTTTAATCAGCTCAAGGCAATATTCCTCGGTGTAAAGAGACTTGTTAAGCTCGGTATAGGGCATAAGACAAATCAGGCACCATAACTTTTCCGGGTCATAGCAAAGCAGCGTCCAGTTGCAGTCTGGATCTGTCAGCCAGTAAATGACACCCTGGCGTCCTTTTAGCTTTTCCCGTAAATTGGCAGAAAATGTAATGCTCATACAGGCCATGACATTTGCGTCTCCGCTCATCCCTATATTCAGGCTCTCTCTGACCGAGCTAGCTGCACCATCGGCTGCAATCACATAGGTGCTGTCAACGCTATAAATACCGTCTTTGGTTCTGATATTAGAAACAACACCCCCGGTTTTCTCATTGCCCCCAAGCCATGTATGACCCCTCCTTAATTCAGTAAGCTCGCAATCCTCCACAGATTCCAGTAAGACCTCCTCAAAATTTGGCTGGGGAATATTCATCAATGGAGTTGGGGTGATGTCATAAGCATCATCATCTTGTCTTTCATAAGGAACCTTGCCCAAAACCGGGGCATCTAATCGGGGCAGAAAATAAACCTCTCCACCATCTTCTCTGGACAGGGCCGGAGCTTTTATTTTTGCAAAGTCCAGACCCAAAGCCCGGCAGATCTCAAGTGTACGGGGACTCATGGCATGGGCCTTGGGTGCAAATGAACGCTCTGTAAGACGTTCAACAATAATTGTGCGGACACCAAATTTTGCCAGAAGCAATGCCTGAGCACAGCCCGAAGGCCCGCCACCTACAATGAGAACAACATCGTCAGATACAGGTTTGGTTTTCATTGTCAGAATTCCCCTTTGTTTTTTTCAGGCTTATTTGCCTATGGCTGACTTTCAACCTCACCCATTGAGGCCAAAATGAAATCTGTAGTTTCGTCAAAGTGTTTACTTAATAATTCGCAGGCTTTATCGGCATTCTTGTTCAAAACGGCATCCATTAGTTCCTGATGCTCCTGGGCAACATTGCGTCTGATGCTTTTGCGCCGGGCACGTACAACTGCCTTGCGATACCGTGTGCTGCACTCAAATAAGGTATTGATAAACAGCATCAGCCATTGGGAGCGACACCCAGAAAGCAAGGCAAAATGGAAATCAGAATGAGCAGTTTCCCAATCAGTATCCAACGCCAGACGACTGCCATCTGGCGTGTTTTGAACTCGTGACATCCTGTGGTGCGCAGCGATAATTTCGCCCTCCCAGACAACACCTCCATTCTCCATAGATTCGCGCAAAGCAATACACTCAAGCGCAATTCTCACCCGTTGCGTGTCAATTAGTTCATCACGGGAAATTTCCGAAACCCTGAAGCCACGCTGATCCTCCGCCGTAATAAATCCGGTCGTTGACAAGCGTGACAATGCTTCTCGCAACGGGTTTATGCCCGCCTTATAATGCCTGCTTAAATTACTCAGATTAAGCCGCGAACCCGGTGGCAATATACCATTAAGGATGTCATCGCGGACTGAATCGGCAAGCTGTGATGCCATCGTCCGTTTTTGAGATTTTTCAGTGACCATTTGCATACCCTTTAAGTTTTCTACGCAACAAATAAATCGCATAGCGTCACCACTCAAACAAGGCGATTGCACATAAAAAAACAAAAAATATATAAATCAAATAAAATATACTAACAAGCAAAAAATATAGATAATTGCTGCGACATTTCCGCCCATGGTGCGCATGAAGCTGAAAACAGTCGAAAACAGGTCTGATCTGGGAATGGACAGGCCCAATCAGGAGATACCGCTGTCAAAAGCATCTGCTAATGCATAAGCCCCACAGGAAAGCACATGCAAATAAGACGCTGTATGCAGGCTACAGCAAATCACCCACTCTAAATCACAAATCCGCATGGTGTGTCGTAATTTGCTGGAATTTCCCAATTCTATAATAATATATTTTTTTAGTATTGCACATTATACCGCAATAATGCATTATTCAAAAATAAAAGTATGGGGCAAGGAATGAAATTAGTACGATATGGCGAAAACGGTTTGGAAAAGCCCGGCCTGCTTGACCATGCGGGTCAGGTAAGATCACTTGCAGGCCTGATTGCTGACATCGATACAGTATTACTCACAGGGGCTGCGCAAGAAGTGCTTGGCGCCATTGATCCTGAAAAATTACCACTCATTGACCATGATGTCCGCTTGGGGATGCCCATTGTCGGTTTGCGCCAAATTATCGCTGTAGCCGGTAATTACCGGGCTCATGTGGAGGAGCGGGATAATATACTACCTACCGAGCCAATGATTTTTCACAAGTCAATTGGCTCGCTGTGCGGGCCCGTTGATGATATCATCCTTCCTCCCGATACTCATGAAAATGACTGGGAGATAGAGCTTGGCATCATCATTGGCAAAACGGCCAAGCGAGTATCAGAGACTGATGCGCTTTCTCATGTGGGAGGCTATTGTCTGGTTAATGATGTGACCGAGCGTCACTGGCAGCATCAGAGAATTGGTCAATTTGGCAAGGGTAAAAGCTTTGACAGCTTTACGCCTATTGGCCCGTGGCTGGTTACTCCTGATGAAATTAAAGACCCGCAAACCCTGGATATGTGGCTGGATCTTAATGGACAGCGTCGACAAGAAGGCTCAACCGCACAGATGGTTCACGGGGTTGCTGTACTCATTAGCTATATAAGCCAGTTCATGACGCTGGCCCCTGGTGATTTGATTGTGTCTGGGACTTGCGCAGGGGTAGGCGCCGCCTGCAAACCGCCGGTATTTATGCAAGATGGTGATAGTCTGGAATTTGGAATATCGCAACTTGGTGTTCAGCGCCATTTAGTGCGCCGCGCTGATGATGAATAATCTCGTAACTAACAGGAGAATATGTGATGATTGACGATGAGGTAAAGGCAAATAATGCCCGTGTGAACACAGTGGTGGAGAGACCGGAAGAAGTTATCACATCACCAGAGGACTATTACGCATTACGCAAGAGGTGGGCTAAAGAGCCTGCCATACCCAAGCTGGTTCGCAGTGCTGATGCGCCTTCTATTATGGATGGGGAGCAGAACATAAAACTCCTGCTAAGTGGTGAAGAAAGCGGCGGGCGTTTCATGGTTTCTCTAATATCACTGGATCCGGACACCGGCCCTCCTCCACATCATCAACCCAATGAAGACGAAATGTTCTTTGTCGTTTCAGGTCATGTTGAAATTACCATTGGAGACGAAACCCAAATAGTCGGGCCGGGGGATTTTGCATATGCTCCGCCCAATACAACTCATTCATTTCACGCAACCGGCGGAAAAGGAGCAGTTCTGTTTTCACTCAACAGCCCCGGCGGGCATGAGCGTGGATTTGAATACATTACAGGAATGGTGAAAAACGGTCATCCCATTGAAGAGGCCATGGCTGGTCTGATCAATTATGACTTTGTCATCAATGACCTGCACAACGAAGAAGATAACAAGAAGATCGGCGTTTGACATAGCCGACACTATTTAATCAGCTCTTTAATATTAGGGGAAAAAAATGAGCTATGGCAATACGCAAGGAAAGACCTTGCTAAGAAAGATGTTAATAACGACTGCGATAGTCTCAGTTATCGCGCCCAGCAGCGTATGGGCCCAGGATCAGAACGACGAAGAACGGCGATCCATGGTATTGGATGAAATTGTGGTGACTGCGCAAAAACGCTCGGAAAACATAACTGATGTTCCTATTTCCGTTACTTCAGTTTCCGCAGAAACCATTGCAGATCGCGGGATAACCGATACTGCCGAACTGGCAAAGGTTGTTCCAGGTTTTGTCTATCAATCTTCAACATTTGGCTCGCCTATATATTACATTAGAGGTGTTGGATTTGCCGAAATAACACAAGCCATAAGCCCAGCCGTCAGCGTATATGTAGATCAGGCGCCATTACCGTTTTCGGTTATGGCACGAGGAGCAGTGCTAGATCTACAGGCAGTTGAGGCACTAAAAGGCCCGCAGGGAACCTTGTTTGGGCAAAACTCCACCGGCGGTGCCATCAACTATATAGCAGCAAAGCCTACCGAAGAGTTTTCGGCGGGTGCCGAGTTAAGCTTTGGGCGCTTTAATGACCTGAAAATGGGAGGCTTCTTAAGCGGTGCACTAAGCGATACTGTAAAAGCAAGGGCTGCCATTCGCCGTGAAAGCCGGGGTAATTGGCAACAAAGCTCCAGCCGTAATGACGAATTAGGCGAACGTGACTTTCTTACTGGACGTATACTGCTTGATTGGGAACCAACGAGCGATGTGCGGTTTTCCCTTAATGTGAACGGGTGGCAGGACAAATCTGATACCCAGGCCAACCAGTTCATTGGCTATCGGTTTCTGGTGCCCTGCCCCGGGCCAGGCAGACAAGCAGCATGTGATGCGTTGGCCGCCCAGCCCATATCTCCTGCAGAAGCAAGAGCTGCAGATTGGGATCCGGGCCGAAGTTTTGCGGTTGATGATGACTTTTATCAGATATCTCTACAGTCCGGGTGGGATATAAGCAATCAAGTCGAATTGATTTCGCAGACTTCCTATTCCAAATACAGCTCGCGGGCGCCGTTTGATACAGATGGCATGGCCTATACAGACCTGACGGTTCTTGGTGACATTGGAATTGAGAGCTTTAATCAGGAATTGCGGGCTGTTGGTGAACTTGACGGCGGTATCACATGGATGCTGGGTGCAAATTACCAAAAGTCAAACTCAAGCGAAGTGCAGCTAAGTATTTTAGGTTCAACCAATAGCGCTGGCTTTGACGGGCTTATTTCCCGCAATGCGCAAGATGTAAGCTCCAGCGCCGTTTTTGCCAGCTTTGAGCTCCCCATAAGTGAAAAGATAAAAATCCTGACCTCAGGCAGATACACATCCGAAAATCGTGACTTTAGCGGCTGTGCGCAAGATGATGGCAATGGTGGCCTGTCTGGTTTGTTGGGGGTAATTTCAAATTTGCGCAATGGCCTGCCGCCAGTTCCACCAGTCTTTATTCCAGCAGGCGGTTGTGTCACGCTTAACTCGGCCACCAACCTCCCCATAGGAGGTTTGGTTAATCAGAACCTGTCAGAAGATAATTTTTCATGGCGAACCAGCCTTAATTACAAGCCAAGCGATGAGACACTGATTTACATAACCGCAAGCAAGGGCTATAAGTCCGGCTCTTTCCCGCTTGTGCCCGGTGTTTTTGATGATCAGTTCAAACCTGCTGTACAAGAGAGTGTTTTAGCCTATGAAATTGGTTTTAAAGGCAATCTTGCCGAAGAACGGGTACGCCTGAACAGTGCGTTGTATTATTATAATTATGACAACAAGCAGGTGCGTGGCTTTTTGAATGTTGGCTTTCCGTTTGGCAACGTTCCTGCACTTGTAAATGTTCCTGAATCACGAGCATGGGGCTTTGAGACTGAAATTACCGCCCTCGTAACAGAGGGCCTTACAGTCGGTGCCGCTGTCAATTATATTGATACAAAAGTAACCAGGGACTTTAACACACCGGATCCGTTAGGTGATATTTACAACATTAACGGTGAAGCCTTTCCCATGGCACCCAAATGGCAGCTCAGTGCCGATATTGAGTATCGCTTCGCAATTGGGGAAAACCTGGACGCATTTATTGGAGCAAGTCCAAGTTATCGCTCGGCAACAAAAGCAGCATTTGGTACCAATCCGCTTCTTTCAGTAGATAGTTATACCTTGCTGGATTTACGGGCTGGCATTGAATCTTTTAATGGTAATTGGCGTGCCGAGATCTATGGCAACAATGTTACTGATCAGTTTTACTGGACACAAATAACCAGAGAAATTGATGCCTTAACCAGAACTGTCGGCATGCCCGCAACCTACGGAATACGGCTTAGCTATAAGTATTAACAACACGTGCAGGGCTTTGCCCCGTTAACATGGGACACGATTATGACGGTACGACATATGGTTTGGCTAAAGGCGCCTGAAGGCGTCTCAGAGGCTGAAATGGAAGACCTGCTATGCAGGGTCAGACAAATGCAAAGCATACCGTCTGTTCTTGAAATTGTTGCTGGCAAAAATTTCAAAGACACCGATCATGGTTATGATTACGGAGTTATTATGACCTATGCGGATAAAGCCGGACAACGTCGTTATATTGAACATCCTGATCATCAAAGGATGCGCGACGAAATCAAAGCAATGGGTATTGGCATAATGGGGTTGGATTTTGAGCATTAATGCCTCTGAAATGGCGAACAACCCGGCTTTTTGGCTGGAGTCTGTTGCCAGATCCGACCCCGAACGGCCCCTGTTGCAAGTACCTGATGAAACAAGTTACAGCTATGGTGACGTGGCCTGTATTTCCGGGCAATTTGCGACATATCTTGCCAAATGCGGCATCCGTATGGGTGACAGGGTGGCGGTGCAGGTAGATAAGTCGCCACACAGCCTTATTTTATGTCTGGCCTGTATTCGCCTTGGGGCAATTTATGTTCCACTAAATACAGCATATTCCAAAGCCGAACTGGAATATTTTATCAATGACTGCGCCCCACAGGCGTTGGTTTGCCGTCCGAACAGGTTGGATGAAATAAAACCAATTGCAAAAAAATTCAATGTACCCAACTTGCTATCATTGGGCGTTAATGCCGAAGGAACATTGATCGACGAAGCCGCGCACTGCTCATCAGATAAATTTTTAGCTTTTGATGGAAAACCATCCGAGGTGGCAGCCCTGCTTTATACATCCGGGACAACAGGGCGCTCAAAAGGAGCAATGATTACCCGCGGTGCATTGGCACATTGCGCAAAAACACTTTCAGATACATGGCATTTTACACAAGATGATATTTTACTGCATGCCTTGCCCATATTCCACGGTCACGGCCTATTCATTGCAGCAAACACAGTTCTTTATGCAGGCGCACGAATGATTTTCATGAAACGATTTGACACTGATGAGGTCGTTCGCCTGTTGCCTAATGCTAGTGTATTTATGGGAGTGCCAACCATGTATATGCGGCTGTTAAAGCATGCCGGTTTTTCCAAAACAGTATGCAATAAGCTGCGACTGGCAATTTCTGGCTCTGCGCCAATCACGCTTGAAACCCTGGAAGGATTTAAGGAAATATCCGGCTGCACCATATTAGAGCGTTATGGACTTACTGAAACCCTTATAGTAACTGCCAACCCTTATAATGGCACAGCTATACAAGGCTCCGTAGGCCTGCCTGTACATGAGGTTGAGGTACGCCTTGCCGATATTAAAACCGGCAAAATTATCGGCAGTATTGATCAGGTCGGCACCATAGAGGTGCGCGGCCCCGGTCTATTCAAAGGATATTGGAAAAACCCGAAAAAAACTGCAGAGGACATGTGTAAGGACGGCTATTTCAAAACTGGGGATCTGGGACGATTTGATGAAAATGGCTATCTTTATATTGTTGGCCGCGACAAGGATATGATCATTACCGGTGGTTACAATGTCTACCCAAAGGAAGTTGAAATCAAAATAGATGAACTGCCGTTTGTGGACGAAAGCGCTGTTATTGGTCTGCCACATCCGGATTTTGGCGAAGCTGTCACCGCCATTATCGTGACCAACACGCCAGAGCATCCAAATGAATCAGAAATTATCGATGAATTGAAAAAAAGCTTTACCAAATACAAATGCCCAAAAAGAATAATTTTTATGGAAACCCTGCCGCGTAATGCTATGGGTAAGGTGCAAAAGAACCAATTGCGACAAGACCACAAGAATTTGTACCAATAGGTCAACGTCAATACAAAGAAGCGCTGATGAATTACGTGCGTACAGAAATTGCAAACAGGATTGGCACTATTACCATGTGCCGAGACCAAAAAATGAACGCATTAAATGATTTATTCATTGATGAAATCATCGCATCTTTTAGCTCAATACAAAATCAGCAAGAAGTCCGGGTGATCATTCTTCGAGCGCAAAAAGGCGCAAAAATCTGGTCAGCAGGAAGAGATATCAAAAGCCTGCCCACAGAAGCCAAAGACATAGAAGGCTGGGATACAAAACTGCTGGCTCTTGGTAATGCCATCCGTAACTGCCCATTACCTGTTATTGCCATGATTGAAGGCAATGTCTGGGGTCTGGCTTGTGAAATGGCTTTTTCGTGTGACATAATCGTTGCCACCCCTAAAGCCAGCTTTGCCATCACCCCGGCTAAACTCGGCGTGCCTTATACCATAAGCGGTTTGCAAACTGTGATCGAACGTCTCGGCCCGAATCTGGCCAGGGAAATGCTGTTTTGCGCAACTGGGTTTGATGCAAAGCGATTATGTAGTCACGGGATTATCAATCATGTCATTGCACCTGAGAAAATTGAAAAATTTGCACAAGACATGGCTTTGAACATCACAAGCTTGGCACCACTTAGTGTTGCAGCACTCAAACAGCAAATAGCAGACATTTCCAAAGCATCTTCTGTATCAAAATTTGCCGCATCCAGCAGTAAAAAGCGGGCTGTTCATTTACTCAGCTCTGCCGACTATAAAGAAGGCATTTCCGCCATAAAACAAAAGCGCAGGCCAGACTTTCAAGGCAAATAAGTTCTGACCCTAAAACTTGGTTTTCCTTTTACAAAATCACTCCACCCTTTTACCATCAGCGTCCCAGATTTCGATCAGGCCAAGACCGACGGCTTCGACCTGCGGGCGGATTTTTGCCAAATCACCAACCAATATCCACACCAGAGCATCGGGGCGCACCTGTTTGCTTTGGGCGTTCACAGTGTCGGTATTAATTGCCTGATATTGCTCTTTTAGGGTGGTCGGATAATTTAAGGGCCGCCCAAAACGCTCGCTATCCATTAACGACCCCAGCACTGCATCAGCGGTTTCAT